>JAZOBP010000086.1:0-5201 GCA_045596065.1 Lawsonibacter sp.
CGATGTCCAGCAGGATACGCTTCAGGCCCTTGAGCAGATGGAGCTTGTCCTGCTTCTTCTTCATGGTGAAGTAGGTGCGTCGGCGCACGCCGTCCATGCGCCACGCCGTCCACTCCTCCAGAATCTCGCCCACGCCCATGACACGGGGCATGCCGGCGATGAGGATGTTGAAGTTGCAGGAGAAGGAGTCCATGAGGGGGGTGGCCTTAAACAGACGGGCCATGAGCTTGTCCGGGTCAGTGCCGCGCTTGAGGTCAATGGTCAGCTTCAGGCCGGAAAGATCGGTCTCATCGCGCATATCGGCGATCTCACGCACCTTGCCGGTCTTGATGAGCTCGGCCACCTTGTCGATAATGGCCTCAGCGGTGGTGGTGTAGGGGATCTCGTAGACCTCAATGAGGTTTTCGGCCTTCACATAACGCCACTTTGCACGCACCTTAAAGGAGCCACGGCCGGTCCTGTAGATCTCGTCCAGAGCGGCTGCGTCATAGAGCAGCTCGCCGCCGGTGGGAAAGTCCGGAGCCTTCAGGGTGGACATGAGATCATGGTCGGGATTTTTCAGGTAGGCAATGGTGGTGTCGCAGACCTCCTCCAGATTAAAGCCGCACAGGTTGCTGGCCATGCCCACGGCGATGCCCTGATTGGCGCTGACCAGTACGTTGGGGAAGGTGGTGGGCAGCAGAGAGGGCTCCTTTACCGAGCCGTCGTAGTTGTCCACAAAGTCCACCGCATCCTGATCGATGTCCCGGAAGAACTCGGCTGTGATGGCGTCCAGCTTGGCCTCGGTATAACGGGGAGCGGCCCATGCCATATCACGGGAATAGACCTTGCCAAAGTTGCCCTTGGAGTCTACCAGGGGGTGCAGCAGAGCGCCGTAGCCCCGGCTGAGTCGCACCATGGTGTCGTAGATGGCGGCGTCGCCGTGGGGGTTGAGCTTCATGGGGGAGCCCACGATGTTGGCGCACTTGGTACGGGCACCGTTGAGCAGCTTCATCTGATACATGGTGTACAACAGCTTGCGGTGGCTGGGCTTAAAGCCGTCGATCTCCGGGATGGCACGGGAGACGATGACGGACATGGCGTAGGGCATGTAATTCAGTTCCAGCGTCTGGGTGATGGGCTGCTCCAGCACCTCGGAGCGCAGACCCTTGACGTGGGGGTTGACAGGCTTTTTGCCGGTGGTCTCCGGCGCTTTCTTCTTAGCCAATGGTGATCAATCCTTTATCCGTTCAATTCTCGCTGGGGGCGTACTGTTGTGCAAAGGGGGTGGCGGCAAGGCCGCCCTTGCCGGTCTCACGCAGGGTATGGGGCAGAGAACGGCCCACCTCGGCCATGGCGTCCAGTACCTGATCGGGGGGTACCCGGCTGTCAATGCCGGCCAGAGCCATCTGGGCGGCAGACAGGGCGTCCATAGCGCCGATGACATTGCGCTTGACGCAGGGCACCTCTACAAGACCGCCCACAGGGTCACACACCAGACCCAGCAGATTTTTCACCGCCATGGCACAGGCGTGGGCCATCTGGTGGGGTGTGCCGCCCTGAAGAAAGACCAGAGCAGGGGCGGCCATAGCGGCAGCGGAGCCGATCTCCGCCTGACAGCCGCCCTCGGCACCGGAGATGGAGGCCCGATGGGCAATGACCATGCCAAAGCCGGAGGCTACGTAGAGGGCCTGAATAAGCTGCTGTCTGGAGGTGCCAAACTGACGGGCGTAGGGCAGCAGCACCGCAGGAAGCACGCCGCAGGCACCGGCGGTGGGGGCGGCTACGATACGCTTCATGCAGGCGTTGCACTCGCCCATGCGCAGAGCACCGGCCATGACTTCCGTAAGGAACGGGCCGCACAGGGTACTGCCGCCGGCGGCGTAATCGGCCATTTTGCCGCCGGCTCCGCCGGACAGACCGCTGGCCGAGCGATCCTCGGCCCGGTAGCTCTCGTCCGCCTGGATCATGGCAGACAGCAGGGCCTCCATCCTGGCAAGTGACTGCTCCGGGGTGATGTCCTGAGCGGCGCAGTCGCTGTTCATAATATTCTCCCACAGGGGCAGGCCCGACTGCTGGGTATCAAGGAGCATCTGCTCCAAAGACTCAAAGGTGATCATAGTTGGTCCTCCATCCCATCGGGGGTGTAGCGTGTTACACGCAGGATGCCGGGCAGAGCACGGATCTCCTCGGCGGCCCGCTCGTAGATGGGCTGGTCACTTTCGATGACCATGACGGCGCTGCCCCCACGGCCACCCCGGTTGAGCTGTAGGGTGGCGACATTTACGCCGCGCCGGGCAAGCACCCCGGTGACCTGACTGACACAGCCGGGCTGATCGGTATTGTGTACCACAAGGGTGGGCAGTTCGCCGGTGAAGGAGCAACCAAGCCCATCCACCTGAAACACCCGGATGCGGCCGCCGCCCAGAGAGGCGGCACCGACCTCCAATGTACCGCCCTGAGCGTCGGTGAGAGTGATGAGTACGCTGTTGGGATGGGCGTCGCGCAGGGTAATAACGTCAAAACTGACCTCAAGCCCCTGTTCCCTGGCGAGGCGGAAGCTGTCCGGAACACGGACATCGTCCGGGGCAAGACCCAGCAGGCCGGCCACCAGTGCCTGATGGGTGCCGTGTCCGGCGCCGGTGGAGGCAAAAGAGCCGTGGAGCAGCAGGATGGCCTTGGTGGGCTGATGGCCCATGAGGGCACGGGCAATGTTGCCGATGCGGACGGCACCGGCGGTATGGGAGCTGGAAGGGCCCACCATAATGGGGCCCAAAATGTCAAAAAGGTTCATAGATGTCTCCTACCAGATGATGGGGTCATTCCATTGGAATGCGAAAACGGAGCAATAAATCGCCAGACAATAGAGGAGGGCGGATGCGGCGATGCCAACGAGCAAAACGATCAGCACAACCACACCGCCGGGCAGATGGGTTTTGCAAAGCAGCGTCCGGGCGAGCGCACCGCCCGAAAGAAGCAGCAGAACAAAAAACAGAATATACATGCACCGGTCCTTAGGAAATATCGGCCAGATCCAGATACTTGTAGCCGTTTTCGGCGATGTGGTTTTTGCGGCCCTGCAGGTCGTCACCCAGCAGCAGGTCAAAGACATAGGCGGTGTTTTCCACATCTTCGGGCATGACCTTGATCAGGCGGCGGGTCTCGGGATTCATGGTGGTCATCCACATCATGTCCGGGTCGTTTTCACCAAGACCCTTGGAACGGTTGATGGTGCATTTCTTGCCGGCCAGCTCTCCGTTGAGCAGATCGTTTTTCTCCTTGTCGGAGTAGGCAAACCACGTATCGTCCTTATAGATGATCTCGTACAGAGGGGACTCGGCGATATACACATAGCCCTCGTTGATGAGGGTGGGGGTGAGCCGATAGAGCATGGTGAGGATGAGGGTGCGGATCTGGAAGCCGTCTACGTCGGCATCGGTACAGATGACCACTTTGTTCCAGCGCAGATTGTTCACATCAAAGGCGGACAGGTCCTTGACGTGCTTGCCCGTCACTTCCACGCCGCAGCCCAGCACCTTGATCAGGTCGGTGATGATCTCGCTTTTAAAGATGCGGGCGTAGTCGGCCTTGAGGCAGTTGAGAATCTTGCCCCGCACGGGCATGATGCCCTGATATTCTGCGTCACGGCTGAGCTTGACGCTGCCCAATGCAGAATCGCCCTCCACGATATACAGCTCACGACGGGCCACGTCCTTGGTGCGGCAGTCTACAAACTTCTGTACCCGGTTGGAGATGTCCATGGAGCCGGTGAGCTTCTTTTTGATGTTCAGCCGGGCCTTTTCCGCCGTCTCACGGGAGCGCTTGTTGATGAGCACCTGCTCGGCGATCTTCTGGGCGTCAAAGGGATTTTCGATGAAGTAGACCTCCATCTGGGACTTGAGAAACTCCGCCATGGCGTCCTGAACGAACTTGTTGGTGATGGACTTCTTGGTCTGATTCTCATAGCTGGTCTGGGTGGAGAAGTTGTTGCTCACCAGCACCAGACAGTCCTCCACGTCGCCCCAGGACAGCTTGGACTCGTTCTTTTGGTACTTGCCGTTCTGCTTAAGATAGCTGTCAATGGCGGAGACAAAGGCGGATTTCAGAGCCTTTTCCGGGGAGCCGCCGTGCTCCAGCCAGGAGGAGTTGTGGTAGTGCTCGATGCGCTGGGTGGTGTTGGAGAAGCAGAAGCATACCGACAGCTTGACCTTGTAGTCGGGCAGGTCGGCACGGTCTCGGCCCTTGCGCTCACCCTGCCAGAATACGGGGGGCGTCAGGGACTTCTCCCCGGCAAGCTCGGTGACGTAGTCCTGAATGCCGTTTTCGTACCGGTATTCGGTAGTCTCAAAGCGGCCGGAGGAAACCTCGTTGCGGAAGCGGAAGAGCACCCCGGCGTTGACCACCGCCTGACGCTTGATGACGTCGGTGAAGTAGTCTACGGGGATGTCGATGTCGGTAAAGACCTCCAGATCGGGCTTCCAGTGGAACTTGGAGCCGGTCTTTTTGCCCGGCCACGGCTCCTTCTTCAATCCACCCTTGTTCTCGCCCTTTTCAAAGTGGAGGGTGTACTCAAAACCGTCCCGGTGGATGACGGCGTCGAAGAACTCCGAGGCGTACTGGGTGGCACAGGAGCCAAGACCGTTGAGGCCCAGTGAGTACTCGTAGTTGCTGCCGTCGCTTGCGTACTTGCCGCCGGCGTACAGCTCGCAAAAGACAAGCTCCCAGTTGTATTTCTGTTCCTTTTCGTTCCAGTCCACGGGGCAGCCGCGGCCAAAGTCCTCCACCTCGATGGAGTGGTCGGCGTAGCGTGTGACGGTGATGAGATTGCCGTGACCCTCACGGGCCTCGTCAATGGCGTTGGACAGAATTTCAAACACCGCATGCTGACAGCCTACGATGTCGTTGGAGCCGAAAATAACACCCGGACGCTTGCGAACTCGGTCGGCGCCTTTCAGGGCGGAAATGGACTCGTTGCCGTAATCGGTTTTCTTCTGTGCCATAAAGAGGATACCTCGCTCTTTTGATAATAATACATTATAAATAATACCGCATTTTGTGGGTAAAAGTCAAGGGAAGGGGCATATCCTCCCTTTTTGCTTTTGGACTGACGCTTTTAAACCCCTGCAATTTCACCAAGTATTGATGAGAACAGGGAAATATGATAAAGTAAGCTGAACGATAAATAAGAATTTGAAAGGGATGCCCCCTATGGATAGAAAAGC
>JAZOBP010000087.1:0-3707 GCA_045596065.1 Lawsonibacter sp.
CGTAAGGCTCCGTTGTCGCCAACGGCTGGGCGGTGTAAAGGGGGCTGCCGAGCGAATGCGAGGCTGGGGGATTGTCCGCTTCTTTCTTCACAACCCCTCCGTCCTCGCTTCGCTCGGCCACCTCCCCTTACACAGGGGAGGGTTTCCGCTGCGGCGGAACTACTCATAGGCATAGCCTTTTTTGAACCATGGGCATAGCCCATGGTTTTCGTTATACAAAAAATGCCGTGCAGACCAGAGCGTTGGTCTGCACGGCTGTTATGTTGTCAGCTGAGACTCTTACCCTTGTAGGTAAGCTTGCCGGGGTACTTGGTTATGGGGTCGATACGCACGTTGTTCACACGGATCTCGTAGTGCAGGTGGTTGCCCGTGGAGCGGCCGGTGGTGCCCACGTAGCCCAGCACGTCGCCCTGCTTGACGGCGGCGCCCTCCTTGACCGCACGGGAGTTCATATGGGCGTAGAGCGTGGTGTTGCCGTCACCGTGACTGACCACCACATAGTTGCCGTAGCCGCCCTTGTTGTAGGCAGAAGTGATGACCACACCGCTCTTGGCCGCCAGGATCTTGACGCCCTTGGGGGCAGGCACGTCGATACCGGAGTGGGTGGCAGGCTTGCCGGTAAAGGGATCCTTGCGTCCGGCAAACAGAGAGGACAGGGCAGTGTAACCGGGCAGGGGCCACAGGTAGCCCGACTCGGTGACGATCTTGTTGCCCTGCTGGGCAAGCTTGGCTGCCAGTTCCTTTTCTTTCCGGGCGATCTCGGCATCCATGGCCTTGGCCTGAGCCTCCAGCTCCTTCACCGAGTGCTCCACAGACCTTTGCTCGGAGGTGATCTGCTTGATGAGCTTGTCTACCTCGTTTTCTTTGGCCTGCAGCTCCTTTTGGGCCGCTACCTGCTTATCACGGGCGGCCTGCTGCTCGGCTCTGGCCTGCTCCTGAGCGGCCTTGTCCGTCTGGATCTGGGAGCGTGTCTCCTGCAGCTGCTTCATGACCGCATCGTTGTACTCCACGATCTCGTCGATCATGATCAGCCGATCCAGCAGGTCGGAAAAGCTGGTGGCATTGAAGAGGATGGCCCAGTAGCTGGTAGCCCCCTCCTCCTCCATGTAGCGCACGCACTGGCAAAACAGGGTGTAGAGCCGCTCCTCCTCCTGCACGTTGGCCGACAGCGCTCCGTCCAGCTGGGCAATGAGCTCGTCATACTTGGCGATCTGCTGGTTGATGTTGCGGATCTCGGACTGGATGACATCCATCTGCTCTTCCAGCAGTTCCTTTTGATCCATGGCCTTGCTCTTGTCGGCGGCAATGGCCTTGAGCTGCTGCTGAAGCTTTTTCTTCTGACTGTCCAGACTGGATGCGTCCTTTTTCAGCCCGTCGATCTCCGCCTGCGTCACGGCCATGGTGTCGGGAACCATGTATTCGGGCACAAGGGGCAGCAGCATGGCAAGGGCCAGCACCACCGCAAAGATGCGGGTCAGGCCGGTTTTGAACCTCTTCATAGTCGGTATTCCTCTCACACCACAGCGTCCAGAGCCGTAAGGATCATGGGCAGCAGCATCAGCACCGCCATCAGTCCGGCCAGAATGGAGACCATGATCTTCTGTCTTTTCTGCTTTTTGCTCATAGAAAACTCACTCCGTTGTACACAAAATGGAACCCGACGAAAGAAGCCCCTCCGTCTGCCCTCCGGGCAGCCACCTCAACCCGCAAGGGGCACTCCATATCCGTAACGGCTGTGCAGCCCTTACACAGGGGAGGCTTTTTTATTATCAGACCTGCAGGAATTTGCGGATGGCGATGGTAGAGCCGCCCACACCGATCACAAAGCCGGAGCCAAGGAAGGTCAGCAGGATCCGGGCCGCCATATCACCGTAGGGAATGATGGCCACCAGACCCAGAGAGGCGGACTGGCCGATGAAGTTGGTCAGCAGTGCATAAATGCCCCACTGGAGCAAAAAGGCGATGGCCGCACCCGTCAGGCCCAGCAGCATTCCCTCATAAATAAAGGGCCAGCGCACAAAGGCGTTGGTGGCGCCGCACATCTTCATGATGGCGATCTCCTCCCGGCGGTGGAAGGTGGCAAGCTTAATGGTGTTGCCCATGATAAACAGCGATATGATCATCAAAATGGCAATGAGGGTGATGGCCACAGCTGCAGCGATGTTGCGCACCAGTACAAAGCCCTGGGCGATCTCCAGCGCCACGCTGACCTTGGCAATGCCGGGTACGTCATCCACACGCTGTGCCGTAGCGGACATATCCTCAATATCGTCCACATGGATGCGGAAGCGGTCACGGAACACCGTGGCAGGCAGTTCCTGAAGCAGGCTGTTCTCCTCACGGCCCTGCAGGAAGCTGGTCTGCGCCTCCTCCTTGGTCACAAAAGTGACATCGGCCACGTTTTCAAGGTCGGCCAGCTGCGTGCCAAGGCCCTCGGCCTGCTCCCGGGTGTAGGCCTCGTCCACATAGGCCAAAAACTCGTTTTCCCGCTCCAGCTCACCCAGCATGTGCTCAAGATTGACCGCCACGAGGGTGAAGGTGCCCATGATCAGCAGGCATGCCACGATCATACACACGGCGGCAAAGGACATAAACCCGTGGCTGAATACATTGTGGATGCCCTCGGTGATGTAATAACCGGAATTAATTCGTCTGGCCATTGTAATACCCGCCTGTCTCGTCACTGATGATTTTTCCGTCCTCAATGGCCACCACACGCTTGGCAAAGCGGTTGACCAGTCCCTTTTCGTGGGTGACCACCAGCACGGTGGTGCCCAACTCATTGATCTTCTCCAGCAGGGTCATGATCTCCAGAGATCGCTTGGGGTCCAGATTACCTGTGGGCTCGTCGGCGATGATCATACTGGGGTTGTTGACCAGAGCACGGGCAATGGCCACACGCTGCTGCTCGCCGCCGGACAGCTCTCCGGGGAAGTGGTCGGCCTTCTTCTCCAGCCCAACCAGCTTGAGCACGTAGGGGATGCGCTTGCGGATCTCCCGGTTGGAGGCCCCTACCGCACGCATGACAAAGGAGAGATTCTGCCACACGGTCTTCTTGTCAATGAGCCGGAAGTCCTGAAAGATCACGCCCAGTGTCCGGCGCATAAGGGGCACCTGACCGGGTCGGATGTTGTTGAGGTTGTAGCCGTTGACCATCAGGCGGCCCTCGGTGGGCGCCACCTCTGCGGTGATGAGCTTGAGGATGGTGGACTTGCCGGAGCCGGAGGGGCCCACCATAAAGACAAACTCCCCGTCGTCAATGCGCACATTGACCCCTCGCAGGGCCTTGGTGCCGTTGTCGTATTCTTTGTAGATGTCGATCAAACGAATCATGTGCTTCCCCACTTATCTGCCGTGCGATACCACATATCCCGGCACCGTTTTCTTACCTTTTAGTCTATCATACATTCGGAATTATGTAAATGACAAAATACCCCCTCCCCGGTCATTTTTCACCGGGACGGGACGGCGTTTCGGCCTCTGCTTTTGTAACTCTTTTGTAACTTTTGTAATTTCATTGTAACCCACTTTTCGTCCCATTGCAAGTGTTTTTGACATATATTTTTCCCTTTCTGCAAAAACAACGCCGTCTTTCGGAACAATGTCAACCTTTTCTCTATCAAGCCAAGCAATGTTATTAAGAATTGTATCACATCTTATAGATAAAGTGCAAGTACTCTCTTTATCTGTAATGACAATATTTTCAG
>JAZOBP010000088.1:0-2250 GCA_045596065.1 Lawsonibacter sp.
CCCCCTCCACGCCGCAGTAGATGGGGATCATGGCAAGCTCAGCCGGGTCCATGCCGTAGTCGTTGACCAGTGCGCTGTACTCCCACGAGCCGTTTTGGTAGAACACCGCCTCCTGTCGGCCAAACTCGCCCTGTGCGTCATGGCCGGGGGTGCCCAGAGTACGGGGGTCGGCGGCGGAGTTTTGGATATAGAGATCCCAGATGTTTTTGAAGTTGTCCAGATAGGTGCCCCGGATGCGGTCGGGGGCATGCTTCCAGCCCCCGTCGGCCTGAGACTCCCAGTACAGGGGCATATTGGCAAGGTGGCCGGTGAAGCGCCAGGCCGAGCTCTCGTCCAGACCGGAGGAGGTGAAGGCGTCAAAGCCCAGCTCGTCCCTCCGGGCGTGGATGTCCTCGGCAATGCGCTTGAGGCTGGCAAAGTCCCGGATGTCCACCACGGAGTAGCCCGCCCGCTCCAGCAGGGCCTTGTTGACGATCAGGCCGAAGCACTCAAAGCAGTAGCCCATGGAGCACAGCTTGCCGTTTTTGTCGTAGAGGGCAAACTCGTCGCTGACCAGCCGGCGGTGGACGTCGGTGTCGTTCAGGTCGTAGCAGTAGTTGCTCCACCGCTCCACGGCGGCCGGGTTGCCCACCACGAACAGCGTGGGGGGTGCGGATTTGTCCAGCTCGGCGGTGAGGGTGGCCTCGTACTGGCCGGAGGCGGCGGTGACCACCTTGACGGGGACGCCCGTCTGCTGGGTGTAGGTCTTGGCGATTTTTTGCAGGGCGGCGTCCGCCTCGGGCTTGAAGTTGAGCCAGTACACGTCCGCCTCGTCCTTACCGGCACAGCCGGACAGCAGCCCCACCGTCAGCAAAAGGGCCGAGGTGAGGGCAAGGATGCGTTTTTTCATGGGTCGTTCCTCCTGTTTTTCTTGTGCAGTTCAGTTTGTGCAGAGGCGGCGGATTTTAAACATAAAATAAGCCTTTTGACAGCTGGCCGTCTCCCGGCGGTGCAGCGGCCCTGCGGCGGCAGAGCGGTATGCGGAAATTGCCCTTGCTTTTTTCACATGCGCAGGATATAGTGGTCAGCAGAACAGGGGGTTTTAGGATGAAAAAACATCTGGAATACGTCAGCATTATCGGGGCGGCTGTCCTGCTGGCTTTTAATTACTACATTTTTATTGTTACCAACAACTTCGCCCCTGCCGGCCTCAACGGTATCGCCACCATGATCCAGTACAAAACCGGTTTCAGCATCAGCTATATGTCCCTGCTGATCAACATCCCCCTGTCTGTAGCCGCCTATCTTTGGGTGCAGCGGGGCTTTGCGGTCAAAACCCTGTTGTTTACCGTGGTCTATTCCGCCTGCTTTTTGGCCCTGCAAAATTCCGGGCTGACCTACATCCAGTACAATGCTCAGGGCCACGATACCATTTACCCCGTCATCCTCAGCGGTGTGCTCAGCGGCGCGGTCTACGGCGTTTGCTTCCGCTGCAACGCCTCCACCGGGGGCACGGATGTGATCTCCCGCTACATAAATAAGGTGCGGCCCGAGACCAACTTCTTTGTGGTCACCTTTACCCTCAACGGGATCGTTGCCATCTCCTCCATCCTTGTGTATGCGGAGGAAACCCTTAATTACAAGCCCATGGCCCTGTGCATTCTTTACTGCTTTATCTCCACCTTTGTGGGCAATCTCATGCTCAAGTCCTCCAAGACCGCCTACAAGTTTACGGTGATCACCACCCACAAGGACGCCTTTATCGACGAGATCAGCGAAAAGCTCCATCACGGCTGTACCCAGATGGATGCCGTCGGCACCTATACCGGCACCAAGCGGTATGTGCTGATCTGTCTGATCAACAAGCATCAGCTCAATGATTTTCAGACCATCGTGGCAAAATACGACAATACCTTTGCCTACTTTGAAATGGTCAATGAGACCTACGGCAATTTTAAGCACATAAAGGCCCATTGAAAAAGCGGGCCTGACCAAGGGCCTCCGGGCTGTAAATGACCGGCGAAACCGGACGCCATCCGGCATCGACGATTATAAATAAGGGCGTGCTGTTTTGCAGCACGCCCTTTTGGCGGTATTCGCAGATGCCCTGCGCCTGTATCCGGTCAGGGTACAGCCGGGTCATTCCTCAACGGCAGAATCATAAACGCAAACAAGGTACCTTCCCACGGACACGACAAACCGCAGGGCGTCCGGGATCAGCTCGTTGGGGAATTTCCGCAGGAAGCCGACCAGCTCAAAGGTCAGCTCCCC
>JAZOBP010000089.1:0-8801 GCA_045596065.1 Lawsonibacter sp.
CACCCATGTAGGCAAACTGCAGCAGATACTCCGGGCTGCATTCTGCGTTGGCACCGCAGTCCACCAGCACCGCACCGCCGTTGCCCGTGGGGATGACGGGGGCCATGGCCGCACGGCGGATGCCACGGATGCGCTTGACCAGCAGGGTGGCGGCGGACAGGATGGCACCGGTGGAGCCGGCGCTGACAAAGGCGTCTGCCTGCCCGTTTTTCAGCAGGTTCAGACCCACGGTTAGAGAAGAGTCCTTCTTCTCCCGAAAGGCGTTGGCAGGGTTGTCGCAGATCTCCACCACCTCGCTGGCGTGGGCGATCTCCACACCGGTGGGCAGCTGGTCGATGCCGTTGTCCCGGAGCACCTGCAAAATCTCCTCACCCCGGCCCACCAGAGTGATGTCCACCCCGTATTCCCTGTTGGCGGCGATGCCGCCCATCACGGGGGCCTGAGGGGCGTTGTCACCGCCCATGGCGTCAATGATCACTCGCATGATAGTTCCTCCTTTTCTGCCCTTTGGGTCAGAATGCTGTCCAGAGCCTCCAGAGCCCGTTTGGACAGCTCGGCATTTTTGTTTCGCTTGCCCTTGACCCGATAGCCCAGCTGGGGGATCAGGCCAAAGTTGATGTTCATGGGCTGGAACTGCTCCACGCTCTCATCGCTGATGTACAAAGCCAGAGCACCCAGTGCCGTCTCTCTGGGCAGGTCCACAGGCGCCTTGCCCAGCAGTCGGCGCGCAAGCTCCACGCCGGCCAAAAGACCGGAGGCGGTGGACTCCACATAGCCCTCCACGCCGGTGATCTGTCCGGCAAAGGTGATGCGCTCATTGCCCCGCACCCGGTAGTAGCGGTCCAGCAGACGGGGCGAATCCAAAAAGGTATTGCGGTGCATGACCCCGTAGCGCACAAAGCGTGCGTCCTTCAAGGCCGGGATCATGGAAAACACCCGTTTCTGCTCCGGCCACTTCAGATGGGTCTGAAAGCCCACCATGTTGTAAATGGAGCCCTGCGCATTGTCCCGACGCAGCTGCACCACGGCAAAGGGCTCCCGTCCCGTCTTGGGGTCGGGCAGGCCCACAGGCTTGAGAGGCCCGTAGCACAGAGTCTGCCTGCCCCGGCGGGCCATGACCTCCACAGGCATACAGCCCTCAAACACGCCCCCATCCTCAAAACCGTGTACCTCGGCCTGTTCGGCCTTGATCAGCTCCGTCCAGAAGGCGTCATACTCCTCCTCGGTCAAGGGGCAGTTGATGTAGTCCGGCGTGCCCCGGTCATACCGGGAGGCAAACCAGGCGCTGTTCATATCCACGCTGTCATACTCCACCAGGGGGGCGGCCGCGTCGTAAAAGTTGAGGTAGCGGCTGTCCGGGAACAGTCTGCCGATCGCCTCGGACAAGGCGTCCGAAGTCAGCGGCCCGGTGGCGATGACCACCTCACCCTCCTCCGGGATGGCGGTAACCTCCCCCTCCACCACGGTGATCAGGGGATGCTCCTTCACCCGGCGGGTGACCTCTGCGGAAAAGGCGTGGCGATCCACCGCCAGCGCTCCGCCCGCCTGCACCCGATGCTCATCGGCGCAGGCCATAATGAGGCTGCGGCAGCGGCGCAGCACCTCTTTGAGCAGGCCCACGGCATTTTCCAGCTGATCGGAGCGCAGGGAGTTGGAGCACACCAGCTCGGCAAAGTCGCCGCTGTGGTGGGCCGGGGTCATTTTTTGCGGCTCCATCTCATGCAGCTGTACGGGGATGCCCCGCTGAGCCAGCTGCCATGCGGCCTCGCACCCGGCAAGGCCGGCACCGATGACGGTAACAAATTGCATTATTTTTCCTCGCTTCGCCCCACGAGATAGTCCACCGATACGTTGTACAGCTCTGCCAGCTGTACTAAAACAGACGCAATGGGCTCTCGCTCATTTTCTTCGTATCTCTGATAGGTGCGCTCTACTACATTCAAGTGCTGCGCCACATCCCTACGTGACATTCTTTTCTCTGCACGCAGTTGACGCAATCGCTGGGCCAAAATTTCCATACAGCACCTCTTGACAGACAATTTTGTCTATGTTATGATTGGCTCAAATTAAGACATTTTTGTCTAAATTTGAGAGGGTGATATTGATGACGGATCTAATGTCCGATCTGTACCATTTTGTTCTCCACCGCCGCATGGGTGGCTGCTGGGATGACCCGGACTATGCCGACTTCACACGCTGCGCCCGGGCTCAGGAAGCCATGCTGCGCACCCGACTGGATGCCCGGAGTACAGACATATTGGACGCCCTGCTGGGTGAACTGGCCAACGTCCACGCCGTGGAGCAGGAGTGTCTGTTCCGGGCCGCTCTGAGCCTGTACAGAGAGCTTCACGGTATACTGCACACGCCGGATCACAGCTCCCTTTAAGGCCTTATTTAGCTTCCTTCTTGGCGGTCTTTTTGGCCGTTGTCTTTTTGGCAGCAGTCTTTTTGGCAGTTGCCTTTTTGACGGCGGTCTTTTTCGCGGTCGTTTTCTTTTCGCCCTTCTTGGTCTCCTCCGCAGCTTTGCGCCAGCCGCCCCGCTTGTCCTCCGGCAGGAAGGCCGAGCACTCCTCATTGATGCAGAAGGGCTTCTTGGCGCCCCGGCCGGACAGCTTGAACATGGTGCGGCCGCACTGGGGGCACAGATCCTTTACCGGCACGTCGAAGGTGGAGAAGGAGCAGCTGATGCGCTCGTCCTTGCTGTTGTGGTTGACGCAGCAGTAATAGGTGTACTGCTTGCCGCTGGTCTTGCTGATGCCCGTGCGCTTGACCAGGCGTCCGCCGCACAGGTGGCACTTGCCGGGCATCTCCACCACCACAGGCATGGTGAAGTTGCAGGGGGGATCCTCCCGCCAGCCCGGGCAGGCAAGGAACATACCAAACTGGCCGATCTTGTATACCAGCGTCTTGCCGCACACCGGGCAGGTCTCCGTGGACTCCCACGGCTCAATGGGCTCACGGGGACCCTCCTCTGCCAAGCCTACCAGAGGCTCAAAGTCCCGGTAGAAGTCGGCCATAAGCTGCTTCCAGCCCGTCTCGCCCTTTTCCACACCGTCCAGCTTGTTCTCCATCCATGCGGTAAACTCGTAGTCCATGATATTCTGGAAGTTGCGCTGCATCCAGCGGGTCACCGCCTTGCCCACCGGGGTGGGACGCAGGCTCTTGCCCTCCTTGATGACATAGACACGGTTGAGGATGGTGGCGATGGTGGGTGCGTAGGTAGAGGGTCGGCCGATGCCCTTCTCCTCCAGAGCACGGATGAGGGTGGCCTCGGTGTAACGGGCAGGAGGCTGGGTAAAGTGCTGCGCCTTCTCCAGCTTTTCAAGGCTGAGCTGCTCGCCCTGCTTCATGTCGGGCAGAGCGGACTGGAACACCTCGTCCTCCTCGTCCTTGCCCTCCTCGTACACAGCGGTAAAACCGGAGAACTTCACGCTGGAGTGGCTGGCGTGGAAGTCGTAGCCGGCACACTCCATCTCCATGGACACGCTGTCATAGACGGCGTTGGCCATCTGGCAGGCCAGAAAACGGCTCCAAATAAGCTTATAAAGGCGATACTGCTCGCCGGTGAGATCCTTTTTGATGTCCTCAGGCACCAGCGTCACATCCGAGGGACGGATCGCCTCGTGGGCGTCCTGAGCATTGGACTTGGCCTTAAAGCGCCGGGTCTGGGCAGGGTAATACGCAGCGCCGTAACGGGCCTTGATAAAGTCCTTGGCCTGAGCCAGCGCATCGTCGGACAGGCGCAGGGAGTCGGTACGCATGTAGGTGATCAGACCCACCGTGCCCTGACCGGTGATGTCAATGCCTTCGTAAAGCTGCTGGGCCACGGACATCGTGCGGGCAGGAGACATGTTCAGCTTGCGTGAGGCCTCCTGCTGCAGGGTGGATGTGGTAAAGGGAGGTGCGGGCTGACGGGTCTTTTCCTGCCGCTTGACCCCGGAGACTGTAAAGGACTTTCCCTCAACAGCAGCTGTCACTGCTTCTGCCTGAGCCTGACTGATCAGCTCCTGCTTCTTGCCGCCCTTGCCGTAATACTGAGCGGTGAGCGCACCCACATTGGGGGGCATACGGCGCAGAGATGCCTCCACGCTCCAGTACTCCTTGGGCTGGAATGCGTCGATCTCCTCCTCACGCTCCACCACCAGACGAGTGGCAACGGACTGCACACGGCCGGCGGACAGACCGCGGCGGACCTTCTTCCACAGCAGAGGGGACAGCTGATAGCCCACAATGCGGTCCAGAATACGCCGGGCCTGCTGGGCATCCACCAGATCGGCGTCGATGGCACGGGGGGCAGCGATGGACTCGGTGACCACACGCTGGGTGATCTCGTTAAAGGTCACGCGCAGGGCCTTGCTGTCCGGGATGTCCAGCAGCTCCTTCAGGTGCCAGGAGATGGCCTCACCCTCACGGTCAGGGTCGGTTGCCAGATAGACCTTTTCGCTGGCCTTGGCCGCCTTCTTCAGAGCCTTGACGGCGTCTTCCTTGCCCTTGATAGGCTGATAGTCGGGCACAAAGCCGGCCTTGATGTCCACGCCCAGGGTGCTCTTGGGCAGGTCACGCACATGGCCCATAGAGGCGACCACCTCATAGTCCGGGCCCAGATACTTGCCGATTGTCTTTGCCTTGGAAGGAGACTCCACGATCACAAGATTGGTCTTTGCCATACTTATCCTCCAGTCGCCCCGTCAATGGGGGCACATTAAATTACAGTTTTTCGTCCACCAGACTGACAAACCGCTTGCCGGGCAGCTCCCGTGCAAGGCCGTTGATGGTCAGCATGGTCAGGGTGCCCTGCACCCGTCTGGGGTCCTTGCCCAGACGCTGGGCAAGCTCATCCACCTGACAGATCTCGTCGCCCATAGCTTTGAGGATCTCCAGCTGGTCGTCGGCAATGCCGCCCGTGCCCCGTTGGATGCGCAGGGGCTTGTCCTCCAGCTGGGCCATGGTGATCTGCTCATCCTGAGCTCTCTCCTGCTGCCGGGGGGCCGGTGCAGACTCGTAGCGAACGGGATAGGCCACCTGAGGCCGTATACCCATAGGTGCGGTGCGTTTGGGGTCTACCGGGTACTGCCCGACGTAGGGGGCCAAAACGTCCCCTGCCTCCAGCACCGCCGCTGCCCCCTGCCGGATCAGCTCGTTGCAGCCCCGGCTGTACTGGGCGTCAATGCTGCCAGGCACGGCAAACAGGTCTCTGCCCTGCCTGCCCACAAGCTCAGCGGTGATCATGGAGCCGCCGGTACCGTCCGTCTCCACCACCACCGTGCCCACGCTCAGGCCGCTGATGATGCGGTTTCGTACCGGAAAATGCCCCGCCCGGTTCTCCGTCCCCGGAGGGTACTCACTGACCACCGCACCGACGGCGGCAATGTCGGCGTACAGGCCGCTGTTCTCTCTGGGGTAAGGCACGTCCACGCCGCCGCCAACCACAGCCACCGGCGTACCGCCGGCTCGCAGAGCCCCCTGCAGAGCGCAGGTATCGATGCCTGCCGCCAGACCCGATGCTACCACGGCCCCGCCCTGAGTCAGGGCCGAGCCCAGATACTCAGCCACACGCCGGCCGTAGCCGCTGGCCCGACGGGTACCCACCACGCCGATGACCGCATGGCCGTCAATTTGGGGCAGCTCGCCCCGAATATAGAGCACCCGTGGCGGATCGGCGATCTGCCGCAGCCGCCGGGGATAGTCCTCATCCTCAATGGTCATGATCCGAAGACCCAGCAGCTGACACCGCTCCAGCACACGCCACGCCTCGTCCATGGAGCGGTCAGTAAGCAGCCGGACAAGGCGGTCGGGCAGCCCCTCCATCTCCTCCGGGCCGGACATATAGGCCAGCCGCGGGGAGCCGAAATGCTCCAGCACCTGTGCCATCCCTACCGGGCCAAGTCTCGGTCTTGTGGCAAGCCACAGCCAATATTCCAGCTCTGTCATTCCGCTCCCCCCTTTGATTTTGCGTGATTTCCGCCTTCATCGGTTGACAAAAAAATGCACAGGTATATACTGGTCCCCAAGGAGATGATTTGTTTGAAACGACCTCATTATGCGTGGGTGATCTGCGTGGGCGGTGCGCTGACCTTCTGCGCCGGAATGGGTCTGGTGGCAAACCTCTTTGCCCTGTTCCTGCCCGATATTATCACCGCTCTGGAACTTACCAAGGCCCAAGGCTCCTGGCTGACCACCATACGTTCTCTGTTCACTCTGGCCGCCATGCTGGTGGTCAATCAGCTGTGCGCCAGGCTTGGCCTGCGTCAGGTCATCAGCATCGGCTGTGCCTTAGTGGGTCTTTCCTATCTGCTGCTGGCCCGGGCAGGCAGCTACGCCGCCTGCTGCATCGCCTGCGCCATCTTGGGTCTGGGCTACTGTATGTGCGGCCCGGTACCGGTCTCTCTGCTCATCGGACGCTGGTTTGAAAGCCGCCGTAGCCTCGCCCTCGGCCTTGCCTCGGCAGGCAGCGGTCTGGTCACCATCATCGCCCCGCCCATCCTCACCGGGATTCTGGCCCGCTCCGGGCTGTCTGCCGGATTTCTGACTGTGAGCGCCCTCGCCTTTGTCTTTTGTCTGTCGGTATTTTTACTGATACGCAATACTCCCGAATCTGTGGGCCTTACTCCCTACCGACAGGAAACGGCCAATCAGGCCACCGCCCCGGTACGCTCCGCTGCCCGGTCTATGACCGCATTTGAAAAGGGGCTCGTCCTTTTGGCCACGCTGCTCATGGCAGCCCCCGCCGGCCCGGGATTCGCTCATGTACAGACCTTCTTCCGCAGCGAGGGCTATGGTGAGATGCTGGTTGCATCCCTGACCTCTTTCCTGGGCTTTGTCCTGCTGGTGGGCAAGATCCTGTGCGGTCAGGTCTACGACCGTCTGGGGGGGCGTCTGGGCAACTTCTACATCTTTGGACTGCTGTTTTCCGGTCATGTTCTGTTTCTGTTTGCGCCCAGCGGTTATGGTTGGCTGGCCTTCCTGTCCGTGGGCATCTACGGCATGGGCATCCCCATCTCCTCCGTCGCTACGGCCAGATGGGCCGCCGATCTGAACGATGAGACGGGCTACGCCTCATCGGTGCGCTCCATCAATCTGTCCTACTCGCTGGGTTCTCTTGTTTTCGGACCTCTGCCCGGTATGCTGGCCGACCGCTTTGGCGGCAGCTATGTGCCCAGCTACATCCTCTTTGGTCTGATGCTGCTGGTGTCTCTGGCTCTCCTGCACGCCGTCTATGTGCGTCAGGGCGCCGGCAAGCGGCATTAACGGGCCATCTCCCACAGCACCACCGTGGCGGCGGCTGCGGCATTGAGGGGCTCACAGCGATCCCGCATGGGGGTCTTCAGCGTCCTTGCACTCATGGCAAGCACCTCTTGGGATACGCCCCTGCCCTCGCTGCCGATGACCACGGCACAGCGGTGCAGGTCAGCCTTACGCAGATCCACGGTATCCTCCAACAGCGCAGTTGCATACAGCGGCAGGCCGGAACGCTCCAGCAGAGCGGGCAGGGCCTGCCGTTTTATTTCGTACACCGGCAGACGGAAGCAGGCACCCATGGTGGCCCGTACTGTTTTGGCATTCCATGGGTCGGCGCAGCCCTCCAGCAAAATCAGGCCGTCCGCCCCAAGGGCGTCCGCCGTGCGCCAGATGGTACCCACGTTGCCTGGGTCCTGAACGCCGTCCAGCACCAGATAGCGTTCCCCCTCCAGCTGTTGGGGTGCCTCCCGGTAGGGGATGCGGCAGAGGAACAGCGTTCCCTGTGGGGTCTTCATGGGTGAGATGGACTCCATCACGTCACCGGGCACCTGTACCGCACGTACCTGCTCCGGCAGGTCCGGCAGCTCTGCCTCCGGGGTGCATACCACCACCGTCAGCTCTGCGCCCCAACGCACCGCCTCGGCAGCCAGCTTGACCCCGTCACCCAGATACTCGCCGCACTGCCGACGGTATGCCCGATCGGTACTCAGCTTGCGGATATGGGTCATGAGGGGATTTTTTCGGCTCGTGATCTGCTCCATAGTCTCACCGCCTGTCATGTTTTGCCGTTAAACGAGTTATATAATAAATGTATACAGGACGCTTGTCAACTCTTTTTTTGCGATATACATTTATATAACAATTTCGACAACCCTTGATCCCCTTTCCGGGCAGAAAAAAACGGCGTGCGTTTTACGCACGCCGCAGACTGTCAAAAGCATCCTTTTGACAGTCTGACAACGGTTAAAGGGCCCGAAAAGACAATGTGACCCGAAGCCGTCGGCGTATATAGATACGTTAGGGTTCGGGTCACGAAGTAAGTCAAAACAGACCGCACTCGGGCAAAAGCGGCATATAAGGCGAGCAAATCCCTCATAAGACACAAATCGTCAAAAGGGTGTGCCGATTAGAATAATTCGACCTCTGTTTTGACGTTTTTCGGGTTCTTTGACACGCTGTGGCGTGCGTAATCACGCACGCCGCCTGTTTTTTCTGGGATAATAGGGCCGCCCCCCTGACCGCTTCACCTGCTGATAGCGCTGCCTGTTTTGCCCGTTCAGCTCCCACAGGATGCGGGCAACCATAAACGTCCCGTCCTCCTGCTTTTTAAACTTAAAGCGCACAAACAGTTCCTGCCCGTCCGGGCAATTGCCAATGCAGATGTATCGGTTGCGGTCCTGCGGCACCGGCTGCCGGCACACCACACGGCTCTGGCAGCCGCTGCAGTAAAAGTCCGTCAGCTCCTCGTCCGCAAGGGCCGTCTTTCGGCTTGGGTACGGGCCGCACAGGTCGCTCTGAAGCATCACAGCCCCATCCTCGTCCGTCACCACAGACTGCGCCTT
>JAZOBP010000090.1:0-10964 GCA_045596065.1 Lawsonibacter sp.
GGGACACGTGGGCATGAAGTATTCTCTGGTCACCCGTGACCTCATCGCCGACTCCACCGAGGCCATGGCCATGGCCCATCAGTTTGACGGTCTGGTGATGATCCCCAACTGCGACAAAAACGTGCCCGGCCTCCTGATGGCCGCCGCCCGTGTCAACGTGCCCACCATCTTCGTCTCCGGCGGCCCTATGCTGGCCGGTACCCTGACCACGGGCAAGCGCACCTGCCTGAGCCATATGTTTGAGGCCGTGGGCGCCTACTACGCCGACAAGCTGGACGAGGCCGGCGTGGAGGACTACGAGAACCACGCCTGCCCCACCTGCGGCTCCTGTTCCGGCATGTACACCGCCAACTCCATGAACTGCCTGACCGAGGCCATCGGTATGGGTCTGGGGGGCAACGGCACCATCCCCGCCGTCTACTCCGCCCGTCTGCGCCTTGCCAAGCACGCCGGCATGAAGATCATGGAGCTGGTAGAAAAGGACATCCGTCCCCGGGACATCATGACCGAGGCCGCCTTCCACAACGCCGAGCCCATCGACATGGCTCTGGGCTGCTCCACCAACACCATGCTCCATCTGCCCGCCATTGCCCACGAGTGCGGCATTGAGCTGAGCTTTGACATGGCCAACTCCATCTCCGACAAGACCCCCAACCTGTGTCATCTGGCCCCCGCCGGCGACACCTACATGGAGGATCTGGACAAGGCCGGCGGTGTGTATGCCGTCATGGCCGAGCTTGCCAAGAAAAATCTCATTGACACCAGCCTCATCACCTGCACGGGCAAGACCATCGCCGAAAACCTGCAGGGTGTGGTCAACCGCAACCCCGAGGTCATCCGTCCCATCGACGACCCCTACACCGCCACCGGCGGCATCGCCGTGCTCAAGGGCAATTTGGCCCCCGACGGCTGTGTGGTCAAGCAGTCTGCCGTCGCCCCGGAGATGATGGAGCATGAGGGCCCTGCCCGTGTGTTCAACTCCGAGGAGGAGGCCATCGAGGCCATCTACGCCGGTAAGATCGTGGCCGGCGACGTGGTGGTCATCCGCTACGAGGGCCCCAAGGGCGGCCCCGGCATGCGTGAGATGCTCAACCCCACCTCCGCCATTGCGGGTATGGGTCTGGACAAGGACGTGGCCCTGATCACCGACGGCCGCTTCTCCGGTGCTACCCGTGGTGCCTCCATCGGCCACGTCTCCCCCGAGGCCGCCAGCGGCGGCACCATCGGTCTGGTGGAGGTGGGTGACATCATCTCCATCAACATCCCCGCCCACACCATCCAGCTCAAGGTCAGCGACGAGGTGCTGGCCCAGCGCCGTGCCGGGTGGGTGTGCCCCGAGCCCAAGATCAAGACCGGGTATCTGGCCCGCTACGCAAAGCTGGTCTCCTCTGCCGACCGGGGCGCTATTTTGGAATAACCCCCCATTACGTGCAAAAATCCGCCCCTGTCTGAGACAGGGGCGGATTTCTTGTCAGAACGGGACCGCATCCTCCGGATTTTTGAGTTTATCGTAGAATATGCACTGGGACATGGTCATGTAGGGGGTCAGCCACAAATAAAGAGGCCATGCGGCAAAGGCGCCCACCATCATGGCAATTTTACTCATCAGGCCAAGGCTCTCTGCCCCCAGCCCCAGAACGGGCGTCAGGCCCGTGCTAAGTAGCAGGATGAGCAGCTCCACGCCGGCAGAAATAAGACTGGCCAGCAATACCCAGCCAAAGAAGGACAGCAGCAGTACATACCGGCCCACCTGATGCCACATGAGCCGCTGGCTGGTACGCAGGGCGTGGGTCACGCCCTTATCCGGCTCGTCCATCAGGCAAAAACCGGCCATGCTGTACCCCAGTACTCGCCGTAAAAACAGGAACATGGCACCCAAAAATGCCGCCACCGCCAGCAGTGGCCCGACCACCGGCAGGGCCGCCCCCACCAGCAGAACCAGCAGCGCCGGCATGAAGATGACCACATACCACATAAAGCTGTACAGCAGGGTCATCAGCCGCAGCAGCAGCACCCGCCCGGTAAGGGCAAAGCCGCCCAGCAGGTCGCCCAGCTCACCGATGCCGCCCCGGGTAGTGCCCAGACACCACATGGAGTAGCCAAAGTCAAAGACGATGCCGGCGAGCATCAGCACCAGATTGATGAAAAGTCCTGTGCCGCCCACCGTGCTGACAGCCAGCAAAATCGCCCGGTCCAGCGGAACGCCATTGGTGTACAGCTCACTCAGCTCTAAAATGGGGTCTGCCACAAACAGCCCCGCCACATAGCTCAAGCCGGCGGTGACCAGAAGGTAAACCAGCGTCATCCACCACGCCTTGGGCCGGGCCTGACGCACGCAGCTGCGTGCCTGCTGTTTGATCTGCGAGATTTTTATCATGAGGGTCTCCCCTTTTCTGAAATGTTCGGCTTCTATTTTACACGAGCTGGACGGCAATTTCCACCACTAATTGTAAACATTACCCTTTTGCTTCTTTTTTACACCCGATGGCGCCGCAAAAGGTCAAACGCCGCCTCATCATTTGGAGGCGGCGTTTTTGCGTGCAATGTATTCCCGGGGTGAGATCCCCTTGCTCTTTAAAAAGGCCCGGTTGAAGGTACGCACGGAGGAAAAGCCCGATGCAAAGGCCACCTGGGTGATGTTGCCCTGCTCCCCCAGCAGTTCGCAGGCGTGCTCCAGCCGCAGGTCGGTAAGAAAGGCGGTAAAGCTGCGGCCCATATGCCGGGAAAATATGTGGGAGATATGATATTTGCTCATATACAGCTGCTGAGAGGTACTGTCCAGCGTAATGGGCTGCGTATAATGCTCCAGACAGTAGGCCAGCACCCGCTTGATACTGTCGTGATCCGTCTGGGCCTGCTGATAGGTGTATGACCCCAGCACCTGTCCCATAAGGGTCAAAAACCGTCCCTTGGCCTCCAGATGTCCGTGGGCACCCTCTGTGCTGCGTGCCCCGGCAATGGCATCCAGCTGCTGCCGTATGTCTCCGGGCAGCCGCTGCGCCCGGAGCACCGGTTCCTGAGGCGTCCGGCCCCGAAGGATCTTTTTGATGTCGGGATCCATAGCGTCGGAGAACAGGATCAGATAAAAGCTTACCGGCCCATCCACATTTTCATAAAAATGGGTCTGGTTCGCCCCCGCCATAAAAAGGTCTCCGGCCCGGAAGGTATACTTCTTCCCGTCCAGCACCGCCTCGGCCTTGCCGGAGGCCAGATAGATCATCTCAAAATGGCTGTGGATGTGGGGTACTGCGCTCAGATCACAGGGGTAGAACTTTACCAGAAAATCATAGGTCTTGTTCTGTACCATATAGCGCATAGAAGCACCTCCGGGCAACGCAAATTTTGTCCGTAATTCCCCCTATACAGTAGCAGAAAACCCGTTTTTTGTAAAGAGACACCGCATCAAATGACCATAAAAAAGCCCGACCCCGCAAAAGACGGGGCCGGGTATGCCTGTTTACTGTCCCAGTCTGCGCTGCAGCTGATCGGGATTGTCCGCAAAGGTCACAGCCGTTTGACGGGTAATACGTCCGGCTCGGAACAGCTCCAAAATGGACTGATCCAGACTGACCATCCCCTCCCCGACGCCGGCAGCGATGGCCCCGGCGATCTGGTGGGTCTTGCAGTCCCGGATCATGCTGCGGATGGCCGGGTTCATGTGCATGACCTCAAAGGCGGGGGTCAGGCCCCCCTCCACATCAGGCAGCAGCACCTGAGAAACCACGGTGCGCAGCACGGCACTGAGCTGAATACGGATCTGCTCCTGCTGGTCGGCCGGGAAGGCGTCGATGATGCGGTCGATGGTGTTCACCGCACCCTTGGTATGCAGGGTGCCCAGCAGCAAATGCCCCGTCTCCGCCGCAGTCATGGCAGTGCGGATGGTCTCCAGATCCCGCATCTCACCCAGCTGGATCACATCGGGGGCCTGACGCAGACAGGCCCGGAGGGCAGAGAGATAGTCCCGTGTATCCACAGCGATCTCACGCTGGCTGACGATGCTCTTTTGGTTGCGGTGGAGAAATTCAATGGGATCCTCCAGCGTGACAATGTGACAGGCTCGCCGGTGATTGATGCGGTCCACAATGCAGGCAAGGGTAGTGGACTTGCCGCAGCCGGCGGTGCCGGTGACCAGCACCATGCCGTCCTTCACATCGGCAAGCTCCATGACCTGAGGCGGAATGTTCAGCTGCCGCCAGTCGGGCACGCTGAAGGCCACCACACGGATCACCGCCGCCGCCGAGCCGCGCTGGCGGTAGGTATTGACCCGGAATCGGGCCAGTCCGGCTACAGAGAAGGAGAAATCATCGTCTCCCGTATCCAGAAAGCCTCCCATGTCCCGTCCGGCCAGAGCGTAGATCTCACGGATCAATCTGTCTGCCGAGTCGGGCATGATCCTCTCCTCCCCCACGGCGGTCAGCTGGCCCTCCAGCTTGACGCTCACCGGGGCACCGGGCACGATAAACAAATCGGATGCACCCTCACGGGCAGCATGGGTCAGGTATTCCATTAAGGCTGCCATCCGTCATCCCTCCTTTTCCCCGTTCCACACGGGCAATTCTTCCTCGTTGGCCCACTCCTGAGTGGGTTGGAGCTGCCATTGCAGGATGCGGTAGTCCGTACCGTCCAGCTCCACCTCCACCACAAGCTGCCTGTGGATGCTGCCCACGGGCCGGACAAAACGGTATCGGTTTCCGTCCCGCTCCACGCCCTCAACTTCTTCACCGGCACGCAGCCGGGCCAGGATCTGATGGGCTTTGTGCTCCTCGACATTGTAAACCGTCACCGACAGCCGGGCCTGCCGGGCCAGCCGCAGGTCCGCCTGCACCGTGGCCACAGACAGCAGGGTGAACACCGTCAGACACAGCACCGCAAAGATGGTCAGCAGGGCGCTGACGCCCACCACAGGCAGGCCGGCGGACTTTTTACTCTTCATCTTCCGCCACCTCCTGCCACACGGCATCCAACGTCGCAAGCCAGTCTCCGTCCATCTCCACCGACACATCGGCTCTGCCCAGCAGGGCAAGATGGCTGTCCACCGGCGTGACCTTCAGGAGAATGTCACCGCTGTCTGTTTGATTCCAGTCTCTATCATACTCGATGACCAGACAGCCCTCCCGGACGCTGCCGCCCAGCATCTGCGCCGCTGCGTGCACATCCCCCCGGGTCTGTTGGATGACCGATACCGCACTCTGGGCTTCGGTCAGGGCCCGGTCACAGTCAAGGCTGTGCCGGGAGGCATTGTCCGCCCACGCAAGAGCACGCAGACAGACCGCCGCCGCAAGGGCAAAAACCAGCAGCATGACCAGCTGCTCGATCACGCTCAGGGGTGCTTTGCTTTTCATGGCAGCGCCCCCTCTCCCCAGCCCGGATGCAGGATCAGCTCATGTCGCTGACCCTCCTGAGTCAGATGGACATAAAGCAGCTCGTCCCGTACCTCAAGCTCCAAGGCCTCGGCAGGCAGCAGCTTCTCCCCGTCCTGCGGCTCAAAATCGCCGTCGGCGGCACAAAACAGCTCCATAAGCCAGCCGTCCCGGCAGTATACCCTGGTCACATACTCCTGTCCGTCCACCTGCTGGGTGACGGTCAGGGCATCCACACCGTCAAAGTCCGTCACCGACACCTGTGCAGGTGATGGGGCCTGACGCACCCGGGCCGCTACATACTGCAGACCGACACGCACGTCATAGGCATAGCTGTCCCGCCGGGTCAGTCGGCTGTACGCCTGTGCCCCGGCCAGCAATACGCCCAGCACGCTCACGGCATAAATGCACAGCAGCAAAAAGGCTGCCAGCGTGGGGATGGCTTGTTGCTTCTTTTCTCTCATATTTCCTTTACCAGCACCGTAATATCGGGCATCAGATTACTTGCAAATGCGTCGTAAAACACCGCATAGTGCTCCGCATCGATCTGGATCCCGCTGCGTTCCACCAGCTGCTCCAGAGTGGCCGGGTATTCTCCGCTCACGGCATATTCTGCCGCAGCGGCCCGACGCAGACTTAACTCCAGCCGGGCTCTGCCCTGCTCCCGCTGACCCTCATTCAAACGGCCAAGGGCGGTAAAAAACCACATGATCACCGCCGCCGCGATCAGGGGCAGAAGCAATCGGGCAAGGGCGTGTCCTTTTGTCCTCATAGCCTCACCCGATCCCGTTCATGATGTGCATCAGGGGCAGCATCACCGACAGAAGAATGATGCCCACCATCACACAGGTGATCACCACCAAAGCCGGCTCCACCCGGGCAGCAGCCTGCTCCAGTGCCGCCTCGCCCTGCTCCAGTTCCCGCCGGGCGATCTGCGCCAGGACCTGTTCTCCCCGTCCGGCCCGAAGCCCTGCCTCCAGCACCCGGCTGTGGGCGGCTGTGATCAGGCCGCTGCAGCGCAGCACGTCGGCAAGGCCGTCACCCCGTTCCACAAGAGCAAGGCAGTCCCCGGCACGGGTCTCAAGCCTTCCGCAGCCCTCCATGAGCTGTTGGGCAAGGGCCACTGCCTCCTGCTGGGTCATGCCGCTGCTCAGTCCCATGGCAATGGCCTGCAAAAACCGGGCGGCATTGATTTTGCCGTTTACGCCCCGGTGGGCCCATTTGGTACGCCACCAACCGCTCATCCGTTGGGCAAGGCCCGGGCACAGTCCCAACACGACCATCAGCAGTACCGCAGCCCCTGCCGCCGCACCCAGTACCGGCAGCGCCCGACGCAGGCCCTGACCCACCGCCAAAAGGCCGCCGGCCAGACCGGTGAGCTGACTGCCCAGCCGGGCGTACACGTCGTTGAATACGGGCAGCACCCAAACCATGAGCACTACGACCACCGCCAGCATCACCGCCAGCAGCACGGCCGGATACAAAAGAGAGGCACGCAGCCGCTGCTCCATACGGGCCCGGCTGTGGTAGTGCTCACCCAGCTCCTCCAGAGTCTGCTCCGTCCTGCCCACACCGTCGGCCACCTTCAGCAGTCTGCACAGGTAGGGTGGGAAGCAGCCCTGCTCTTCACACACCTGACCCAGACCCACACCCTCATCGGCACGGCGGGCCATGGTCTCCAGCAAGCTGCGGGTCTGTCGGTCGGTCTCGTCCTGTGCAAGCAGAGCCAGCCCGTCCCCTCCCCCGATGCCGGAGTGATACAGGTGGGAAAGGCCGGCGCACAGGGCGGCCAGTTCTTCATTTGTCAATTTAAGTGCTCTCATAAGGCCCTCCCTGTGCAAAAGCGGACTTGCCCTGTTGCAGCAAGCCCGCTCCGGCAGTGCCTGCGGCAAGGTGCACGCAGATCAGTAAAAATATTTTGCGTTGTAGTTGCTCCCGTCCCCAATGTAGGACAGGATAGCCTGACTGGACTTGCCCGAGGAGGCAAAGGTGGGGTCCATACGCTGCCAGCTATGGCCGTTAAAGAACACCGCACCGTCCACCCAGCCGCTCTCCTCCGACCAGACGCTGATCCATGCGTGGTACGCCGTCCCGGCGTAGCCCACCACCAGCTTGCATGGCACACCCTGACTGCGCAGCATACCGGTCATCAGGGCCGCATAGTCAAAGCAGATGCCGCTCTTGCGTGCAAGTACATCGTCCAGCACAGGCAGATAGCCGCTTTTTACCGTGGCGGCAAGCTGTCGGTCATAGGTCATGCCTTTTACCACATAGTCATAGATGATCTCCACTTTCTTCAGGGCATCCGTCTGCCCAGCCAGCAGCCGGGCCGCCGTGGCTACGGTCTGGGGTGCGCTGTCATAATCTACGTACTGGTTGGCGTGGAGGAAGGGTGCAAACTCGTCCGCCAGCGCCACCTGTGTGGTCAGAGACAGCACAGCGGCGTACTTGCCCCCCTCTACGTTTTTGTAAAGGGTGATCTGGTAGCTTCCGCTGCCGTCGGACAGGGGGAATGCCGCCCACTTCTGAGCCTTGAGGTTGTACGTGTAGGTGGTGGCGGGGCCCTTGACCTGAGCCTTAAGCCGCAGATTGGTGGGCTGGGTATAGCACACCATCACATAGCCCTGTGCGGTTTCGGAATAGTCGATGATCGCCTGACTGCTCTGCTTGACCAGCTTACCCGACGCAAGGGGCTCCGCAGCCGCAGGAAGGGCCGCCGGTGCTTCGGACAGCGCCACCGCCTCATCGGCAAGCTCCACATAGGGCACGCTGGTCACATCCGCTATCGGGGCGGTGCCGGGGGCCGCACAGGCCGACAAAAGCAGCAGCACTGCAAGGACGCCTATCCATTTTTGTTTCATAATATCACCTCAACCATAGGCAGGCAAACCGGCTGACTGAGTACTTTGGGTCAATTTCAGTATACCAGTTTCCTAAAAAATGTAAAGATTTTGTTCTTCTGCTATTGAAATCTTCCGTCCTGTTTTGTTATCATAAAAGAGAGCCGGAACGATATGTTCTGGTTATTCCACTCTAACACGACCACAGGAGGTGAGCCCAGAGTGTCCGAGCCTTATATCGTAAAAATGCTTGGCGGTTTCTCCGTCACCCACGGCGACCGTGTCATTGATGACAGTACCAACCGCATGCGCAAGGTCTGGCTTCTGCTGGCCTACCTGATCTATTCCAGAAACAGCCACACCGCCCCGGACAGCTTTCAGTCCCTGCTGGGAGGCAGCAACGAGGATGCCGCCGACCCCAACGGCAAGATCAAGGCCATGTTCTACCGGGCCCGCACCATGCTGGATCAGCTGGGCGAGCGCATCGGTCACAAGCTTATCGTGCGCAAGGGCGGCAGCTATGCCTGGGATCCTCAGGCAGACACCCGCCTGGACATCGAAGAATTTGACCGCCTGTACGACAGCGCCGCCGCAGCTCAGGACGAGAACGAGCGTCTGGACCTGTACCTGAAGGCCGCCAAATTGTATCGGGGCGATTTTTTGCCCAAGCTGTCCATGGAGCCCTGGGTCATGCCCATCCACGCCTACTATCACCAGCGTTATCTGGACCTTGCCTGTCAGGCGCTCAGTCTGCTGGAGACACGCCGTGACTGGGACAGGGCTGCTCAGCTGTGCGCCGCCGCCCTGAAGATCGAGCCCTACAGTGAGACGGTCTATCAGTATCTTATGCGCAGCCTTCTCGCCCGGGACGACCGGGCCGGCGCTCTGGCCGCCTACGAGGAGATGAGTGAGCTGCTCTTTTCCACCTTTGGTGTCATGCCCTCGGACGAAAGCCGTCTGCTCTACCGTCAGGCGGTGCGTGAGTCTGAGAGCAGCGCCGTTCCGGCAGGCAATGTGCGGGATATGCTCCGTGAGCCGGCCGGTGCCAAGGGTGCCATGCTGTGTGAGTACGACTTTTTCCGACTGCTCTATCAGGTGCAGGCCCGGTCTATTATCCGTACCGGCGACACCGTCCATATTGCCCTGCTGTCCGTACACGGTCTGGGTCAAAAAGTGCTGGCCCGCCGCAGTTTGGACACCGCCATGGACAACCTGCAGGACATCATCGTCCACAGCCTGCGTCAGGGTGACATCGTGACCAAGTGCAGTGTATCTCAGTTTATCGTCATGCTGCCTCAAGCCAACTACGAAAACAGCTGCATGGTCTGTCAGCGTATCCTCAAGGCCTTCTCCCGGCAGCATCCTCACTCTCCGGCCAAAATCACCTTTACCGTCCACGCACTGGAGCCAAGCACTCCCGTGGACCACATCCCGGCAGGCAGCCCTCAGTAAGCATACGTCTGCGCCAGCACGCCCTGCACCACCCAACGGGTATTATAGCCGTTGCCTGTGCAGGTGGACAGGGTGACAATGGCGTCCTGCGCTCCGGGGATAACGCCGGTTTGAATGACGGAGCGGGCCAGACTGTAGTCCAGCACCGTCTGTTTAAGCTCCGGAGTCCTGACCTTGAGCCGGTAGGTCGGGCCCACCACCTCCGCCTCCATGGCTGCAAAGATGTCATATCGGCGGATCCCGGCCGCATCTGCAATGTAAAAGCTTGGATGCTCTTTAAAATGGCTCTGTTTTCGGTATTGCCGCAGCGATCCGAAAATGGAGCCGTTTTTCATGTTGTGCCCGTACACAATGGTGTTGAAGTCGGAAAAGTCCGGGCTCACTTTGCACTCCAAAAAGACCGAGCCGGCGGCATTGCGTCTGTTCTCCCATGTGTGGGAGAGATAATACTGGTTATCTTCCCCCTGCAGATAGGGGTAGGAGAGCTGTGTGCCCGGAATACAGATCCAGCCCAGCACCTGTGGGTTGGTCTGCTGCAGGGCCGCCAGATCCAGCTCCTTTAAAAACCGCACCGAGGCATCCAGCTCCGGTTCCGGCTGTGCCACAGGCTCCGGTGCCAGCGGCACCGGGGGCTCGGTCAGCTCCACCGCCTGCTCCACGCCGGCAAGCTCCGCTGCCTGCTGCCGGGCCTTTTGGGCCTGATGAAGGTCCAGTCCCTGGTGCAAAACAGCAGCCCCGCCGCCCACAAAGACCAGCGTCAATATGACCATAAGGATACGCCGCACCGTCTTTTTCATATGCACCGCTCCTTTCTATCCTATCAGGTTACTTTGATGATACCATGGGCCGGTTACAAATCCGGTTATATTTCCCCCTGTACAGTTCAAAATACAACTTCTTTTAGAAAGCACTGCCCCGTGAGACCTAAGTCCCACGGGGCAGCTTTTATTGGGTATGAGAGGGAAACCCAACGTCTGACATCAGAACTCCTCTTTCTTCTTACCGGTGACTGCCAGAGCGGCCAGACCGGCGCCGGCCAGCAGGGTGACCAGCAGCTTGCCCATGATCTCGTCGCCCGTCTTGGGCACCTCGGCCAGAGGTACATCCTCCTCGGGTATCTCCACCAGAGGCACATCCTCCTCAGGGTTCTCTGCCAGAGGCACATCCTCCTCAGGGATCTCTGTCAGAGGCACATCCTCCTCGGGGATTTCGATGGGCTCGGGAGTAGGCTCCACAGGATCGGGAGTCACGGGGGTAGGCTCCACGGGATCGGGAGTCACGGGGGTAGGCTCCACGGGATCGGGAGTCACGG
>JAZOBP010000091.1:0-3562 GCA_045596065.1 Lawsonibacter sp.
GTTTTTTGCCCTGAATCAGCTCGGGTACGGGGTTTTGCTTCATCTTGGCCACCTGGCTGCGTACCTTCTGGTTGGTGGGGGTAAAGGAACGGGACCAGGTAGGGGTATATTTGACGAAGGGACGGGCAAAGGGGGCGTGGCTCTCGTTGGCGTAACCAATGGCGTGAGGAATACCCGAATCGGGCACACCGGCTACATAGTCCACGTCCTGAGCGATACCGCGTTCCCGGTCGGTGCGGGCCATGATCTCGCCATTTTTGTAGCGCATGACCTCGACATTCTTACCCTCGTAGTTGGAGTTGGGGTAGCCGTAGTAGGTCCACAAAAAGGCGCAGATCTTCATTTCTTCACCGGGAGGTGACAGCTGCTCAAAGCCGTCGGCGGTGAGCCTGACGATCTCACGTGGGCCAAGCTCGTAAGCATCCTCATAGCCCAGCTTATGATAGGCAAAGGATTCGAACGAAACACAGCAGCCTTCTTCGCTCTGACCAATGAGTACGGGCAGACGTCCAACCTTGTCCCGGGCGGCAATGATGCAGTCCGGAGTAAGGATCAGAATGGTGGCGGAGCCCCGGATCGCATCCTGAGCGTGCAGGATACCGTCAACCAGATTTTCCTTCTGGTTGATGAGGGCAGCAACAAGCTCTGTGGAGTTGACCTTGCCGGAACTCATGGCCATGAATTGGTGACCATGGTCGGAAAAGTATTTTTGTACCAGTTCCTCGGCATTGTTAATGATGCCTACGGTGGAAATGGCGTAAAGCCCAAGATGGGAGCGCACCAGCAGTGGCTGGGGATCGGTATCGCTGATGCAGCCGATGCCGCTGTGTCCGTGGAATTCGGGCAGATCCTTTTCAAACTTGGTGCGGAAGGGTGTGTTTTCAATGTTGTGGATCTGGCGGTGGAAGCCGTGATCGCTGTCGTAAACGATCATGCCGCCTCTGCGGGTGCCGAGGTGGGAGTGGTAGTCCACGCCGAAGAAAATATCAAGAGTTACATCGTGTTTGGCGATGGCTCCAAAAAAACCGCCCATATGTCGATTCTCCTATGTGGTAAAAAATCAGGCAAAGAACAGCTTGTTCAGAGTCATGGGATCGATGTACTCTCCGTTCTTGTAGACACGCATATTGCCGGAAGCCACCTCGTCGATAAGCATCACGCTGCCGTCGGGAGCATAGCCGAACTCAAACTTGATGTCGTAAAGCTCCAGGCCCTTCTCGGCCAGATCGTCGGAGACGGTCTTGGTGATCTTCTGGGTCATATCCTTCAGATCCTCATACTGTGCGTCGGTCATCACGCCGATGGCAACCAGAGCATCTTTGGTGATCAGGGGATCGCCCTTTGCGTCGTCCTTGTGGGTGGTCTCCACATAGGAGGGCAGGTCGGCACCGGACTCGATCAGGTCGCCGTAGCGGCGGATAAAGGAGCCCACGGCCTTATTGCGGCAGATGACCTCCAGACCCTTGCCAAAGACCTTGGCGGGCAGGACCTCCATAGTGGTGTTGGCCAGGTCGGCACTGACGTAGTGGGTCTTGGTGCCGGCGGCGTTGGTCTTCTCGAAGAAGTAGATGGACATACGCAGGTTAACGTCGCCCACGCCCTCGATGGTCAGGCCGACGCTGTTCTCGCCGGGATCAAACACACCGTCCTTGCCGGTGCAGTCGTCCTTAAACTTGAGCAGGCAGTTGCCGTTGGGCAGAGCATAGACATTCTTGGTTTTACCGGTGTAGAGCAGCTTGTTTTCCATAGTTGATTCCTCCCAATGAAATAAAAATATAAATGTAAAGGTAATTAGGAATGCTTAGTTGTTCAGCTCGGCCTGGAGTTTGGCCTCTTTGTCGGCGATCTGGCGGGCCATGTCCTCACGGGCGGCGTCCAGCTTGGCGGCAAGCGTCTCGTCGGTGATGGCCAGCATCTGGGCGGCCAGCACAGCGGCATTTTTGGCACCGTTGATAGCCACGGTAGCTACGGGGATGCCGCTGGGCATCTGCACGGTGGCCAGCAGAGCATCCAGACCGTCCACGGCGCCGCCCTTCATGGGGATGCCGATGACAGGCAGGGTGGAGTTGCCGGCAAAAGCACCGGCCAGATGGGCGGCCATACCGGCGGCGCAGATAAGCACGCCAAAGCCGTTGGCACGGGCGTTTTTGGCAAAATCCGCAGCGGCGGCAGGGGTGCGGTGGGCGCTGAGAATGTGGGCTTCGTAAGGAATGCCGAACTGCTTGAGCTGGTCGCAGGCACCCTTGACGACGGGCCAGTCTGAGTCGGAGCCCATGATAACGGCGACTTTTTTATTCATAACGATACCTCCGTGGCGAAAAATAAATCAGGCTGTCCGTAGGTGTGCGGACAGCCTGGTGTGATCAGGTGAGTTTGGACGCATTGAGGCCATGGAAGAAGCGGCAACACATTGAAGTCATGCTCATCATCTGGAAGGCCCCCTTAAATATCAGTACACCGATATTTTATCGAAAAAAAGGGATGTTTGCAAGGGTAAAGGTAAAATTTGTAGGCTTGAACAAGGCGGGGTAAAAAAAGGGGGGGAGCATGGTGAAACTTACAGAAGACCGGCAGTCTGCATTAGCTGCATGACCTCCTCGGCACGCTTGGACCAGTTGGCCTGCTCGCCGTAGCCCCGGCGCCGGTCAGCCACCCAGGAGCGATCCTCCTCCAGAGCACGGCCGCACAGCTCTACAAAGGACTGCTCGGTATAGGCACCGTATACCACATCGGGGAACATTTCCACCTGCTCCGGCCAGAGCATGGACACTACGGGCGTGCCGGTGGACAGATACTCGTAGATGCGGCTGGGGACAATGTCACTGTATGGGGCGTCCTTGCGCAGCAGGTTGATACAGACCTGACTGCGGGCCAGCCAGTCGGGCAGCTCCATCAGGGGGCGCTGACCGACCAAAATGACGTTTGGGAAGCGCTTAAGGCGGGACAGAAGGGGGTTGTCCTTGTCCAGCCGGCCCACCAGCAAAAAGACCCACTCAGGCTTTTCGGCGGCGGCATACAGGACGGGAGACAGATCCAGATCGGCGTGGATGGCACCGGAGTAACAGAAAATGGGGCTGTCAACCTCGGGCAGGAGCTTGTCGGTGGAGTTGCTGCCGTGGGAGAACAGGGTGAAGTTGACACCGTTGGGCAGCAGGGCGATGTTGTTGCTGCAGGCAGACAGCTGCTCCAGCAGGGTGGGAGAGGCGGCAAATACCACATCGGCGGCGTGGGCAAGGCTGCCCTCCCAGTGCTCCGGCAGGTCGGCCCAGTCACGGTCACAGTCATAGACCAACGTATCGTAGGACAGCTGATCCAGCAGATGCACATGGGATGGGGATGTGGTCCAGAGCAAAAAGCTGCGGAAGCGATGCTTGTCGATCTGCTGAGCGATAAACCTGGCCTGCTTGCGCTTGCCGGAGCGGAAAATGGGCCGATAGCGCTCATCCTCGGTGAGAACGGGGGGCAGGGTATACACCGTTACGTCCGGACGGACCCGGCGGCCACCCTTGCGCCAACTGCGGTCTCTGCGGCCGGCGGCCGGCTCAAAGAACAGCACTTGGGT
>JAZOBP010000092.1:0-18922 GCA_045596065.1 Lawsonibacter sp.
TACATGGCATCGGTCATGCGTACCACGCCCACGGTAAGCAGCAGGCAGGCGGCCAGAGCGGCAAACTGACGCAGGGTGCGTCTGCGAGTGCTCTTTTGCCGGCGGTGCCTCCGGACGACCTCATCAGACAGACCCTCCGGGGCGGGGACCGCCATGTGGATCATAGCGGAGTGCATAAGGCCAAAATCACGGGCAATGGCCCGACATTGGGGGCAGGTGTCCAGATGGGCGGTGAGGGTCCGGGCCTCCGGCTCGGTCAGCTCGCCGTCCAGCTGTGCGCTGATGAGCTCGATATAGGGATCACAGGACATGTCGGGTCACGCTCCTTTCGTTGTTGTGTTGGATTGGACGCACATTAGAGAGAAAAGTTCCCATCCTCCAGCAAAATCTTTCGCAGAGCCAGACGGGCACGGGCAATGCGGGACTTGACGGTGCCCGACTCCAGACCGAGAATATCGCCGATCTCCTGGTAGGACAGGCCGTTTATCTCCCGCATGACCAGCACCTGCCGATGCTCCTGAGACAGGCGGGCAAGACCGGCCTCCAGAGCACGGCGCTGCTCCTGCTGATCCAGTCGGGCGTCCGGACGGTAGCGCTCGTCAGGCACGTCGGGCATGGAGTCGTCATCGGGGTCGGTGGGCATGGACAGGCTGATGTCACGCCGGCGCTGGACCTTGCGCAGATGATCGATGCAGGCGTTGTTGGCAAGGCGGTACACCCAGGTGGAAAAGGCGCTGTCGCCCTTAAAAAACTGCAGACCCTTCCATGCGTTGAGAAAGGCTTCCTGAGCAAGATCCATGGCGTCCTCATGGTTGCCCGTCATGCGCAGGGTCAGGTTATAGATCAGCTTTTCACAGCTCCTCATCAGCTGGGCAAAGGCGTCATCATCGCCCTGTCTGGCTCGCTGGACCAGCTCCTGCTCGGTCATGGCTTGCTCACCGCCTTTCTGTGTGTGTTTTTTCAGTCGCACAAATCACGCTTGATGCCGGCCGTGACCCGGTAGACATCCTCCAGCGTGGTTATTTTGCATATTTGTTCCTTATAATATCCTGCGTGGGAAACACCCTTTAAATACCATGCAAACTGCTTTCTGGCCTCCAGACAGGCGATTTTTTCGCCCTTGTTGGCTGCGGCCATTTCAAATTGCCGCACGGCGGTGTCACACCGCTGGGCCAGAGGGGGCAGGGGTGGGATCTCACGACCCTCCAGAGCGGCCTTGCACTGGGCAAAAATCCACGGGTTACCGAATACGCCGCGGCCGATCATGGCCATGTCCGCTCCGGTGTATTTTAAAATGCGCACGGCGTCCCTGGGCTGGAACACATCGCCGTTGGCGATAACGGGAATGGTGAGGGCATTTTTGACCTCACGGATCCAGTCCCAGTTGGCGGTGCCGGCGTACATCTGGGTGCGGGTGCGGCCATGTACGGCCACGGCGGCGACGCCCGCCTGCTCCATAGCTTTGGCAAATTCCACGCAGTTGATGCTGCCCTTGTCCCAGCCCAGACGCATTTTGACCGTGACGGGGCAGCCGGCCCCATGGATGACCGCCTCGGCCACCTGCACGGCGAGGTCGGGGGTGCGCATGAGTCCGGAGCCGTCGCCGCTGTTGGCCACCTTGGGCACGGGACAGCCCATGTTGATGTCAATGATGTCGGCACCGGACAGCTCGTGGGCCATGGCGGCGGCCTCCTGCATACACACAGGGTCGCTGCCGAAGATCTGCACGGCGGCAGGATGCTCGTCCGGGCCTAAATGGAGCAGCGGTATGGATTTTTTGTCCTGATAGCACAGGGCTTTGGCGCTGACCATCTCGGTGATGGTCAGGTCGGCACCCTGCTCCCGGCAGATGGTGCGAAAGGCAAGGTCGGTGACCCCGGCCATGGGGCCGAGGGCGAGCCTGCCGGGGATGTGTACGCCGCCGATGTTCATGGTGTTACCTCACTTTGCTGGTATCTTCTTATTCTATCATGTTGCTGCCCGGTTGACAAGGTGGAGGCAAATGCGTAAAATAAACACAATGCAAAATGAAGAGGGATGGTACCATGGATTTTAAGCAGCTACGGGTGGCCCTTAAGGGCATCTGCGTGTACAAGCATATGATGACCCGGCCGGTGATGACCGCTGTGACGGCACTTCTGGATCGGCTGGCCTGCGGGGAGGGCGAGCAGGCGCTGGAGGCCTACACCGACCTTTACCATGCCCTGTGTGCCCACGGGGTGCAGGGGCTTGGCCAGTGGCTGGACGAGACTCTGCGCTATGAAGAAAACCCGTACGCCGACCTGCTGGCCCGTGGGGAGCAGGATGAGGTGCTCACCGCTGCGGCCGAGGGGGACATTGCGGTGTTTCGGGCACTGAGTGAGCTGGACTGTCAGCTGCTGACGAAGGAACTGGGCCGTCTGCTGGGGGCCGAATTTGAGTCGGTGCTGGGGACATTGCCCCGGTGGAAGTGCGGTGCGGACTTTGATTTTGAGGGGCTGAGCCGCTTTTACCAACTTCACGGTGCCGGTCTGTTTGCCCGATACCGGGCCTTTTTGTGGGAGGACGGTCAGCTCTACCCTGTGGAGCGGCCCGACTGCCCCAAGCCGGAGGAGCTGCTGGGCTACGAGATGCAGCGTCAGCAGGTGGTGGCCAATACCCGTGCTCTGGTGGCCGGACATCCGGTGAACAACGTGCTGCTCTTTGGTGACAGCGGTACGGGCAAGTCGGCCACGGTGAAGTCCCTGCTCAGCGTGGAGGGGCTGGAGTCCCTGCGGCTCATCGAGGTGCAGAAGGACGCTCTGGGTGACATGACCCGTCTCATCCGCACGCTGCGCAGCCGACCCCAGAAGTTTATTCTCTTTATTGACGATCTGGCCTTTGATCAGGACGACAAGGTGTTTTCCGACCTGAAGACCATTCTGGAGGGCGGGCTGGAGCCCCGTCCGGCCAATGTGGCCGTCTATGCCACCTCCAACCGTCGGCATCTGGTGCGCCAGACCTTCAGTGAGCGGGCCGGTGAGGAAGTGGACACCTTTGAGACCATTGCGGAAAAGACGGCCCTGTCCGAACGCTTTGGTCTGCGCATCCCGTACCAGAACATGGACAAAAAGGGCTATTTGGCCCTTATCGACCATCTGGCCGCCCGGGAGGGCATCACCGTGGAGCGGGAAACGCTGCACCAGATGGCCATGCAGTGGGATATCCGTCACGGCGGCCGCACCCCTCGAAGCGTCCATCAGTTTATTGCCAGCCTCAGCGTGGAATAAGAAGAATAAAACTGCCGCCCACAGTGGGCGGCAGTTTTTCTTGTGTTTGTTTTTTGGGGGGCTCTCGGCCCATAGGGAGTATGTCTCTGCCTTTTAGCGACTTGATAATTTAATTTGAAAATATTTGTCTAACCTTTTTGGTCACTTTACCTCAAAGCGGCGTTTAGTAGATTTCCTGCTCAAGGGAATCGAATTCGGGAGAAGCGAAGAACTCCCCCAGTGTAATATCGAGTCCGTCACACAGTTTCTTGATTGTAATAATAGACAAATCTCTCCGTCGATCATCCAGCATACTATATACTGTCGATGCTGTTACGCCGGAAATATTGGCCAACTCATTTGGCTTGATTCTGCGTTCTTTGCATAAGTTTCGGAATCTTATAACTACTACATCCTTGACAGTCACAATCTTCACCCCAAGAAAATAGTAAGTTATCCAACGCACATGCGTATACGCACTTGCGTAATTCTAAAAAGTATTGTATAATATCTGCAGACAGGAACTGTCGAATTTAAGGAATAGAGAGATGATATGTCATGAAAAAACATACTGCAGTCATTCTGGTGGTGTTGCTTTGCATCTTGCTTTCTGCCTGTGGTCATACTCACACATGGCAGTCGGCGACTTGTGCGGCTCCACAGACTTGCACGGAATGCGGAAAAACGGAAGGTGTTGCTCTGCCACACACGTGGGTCGGTGCAAGCTGTACGAAGAGCAGCTTTTGTTCTGTGTGCGGTGCAACACAGGGTGATGCGCTGGGCCATACAGTGAACGAATGGAAAGTGGTCAGTGATTCGACTTGTACTGACGTTGGAAAAGAAACGGGAGATTGTGCAATTTGCGGTCAGGTGTGTGTGCGCGATATTCCGTTGAAGGATCATTCGGCGGGCGAATGGATAGTCTCGGTACAGCCGACAGCAGATAAAAAGGGTGTCCGCATAAAAAACTGTGCAATTTGTGGGCAGGAGATGGAGCGGGAAGAGTTTGCCTTGAGCGAGGAAGAACTGGAAACGCTTTATAAAAACAGCTGTGAAAAGATTTCCTATGATAGCTTGTCCAGACGACCCGGTGAATATGAGGGAAAACAGGTGAAGTTCTCCGGATACGTGGTGCAGGTTTGTTCCGAAGCGAAATCAGAAATGTATTACTCCACATATCGCGTAGCGACTCGCGGAAAATATGACAACGTCGTATATGTCAAGGTTGACAATTACGGAAGCGGTTATCGCATTTTGGAAGATGATTATGTGACTTTTTGGGGAGAATTTACCGGGTTGTATACATACGAAACGGTTAGAGGGGACTCCATTACGATTCCGTGTGTTACGGTCGAATATATTGAATGAGTTGTGAAAAGATAGAGACGAGCCGCTCAGCACAGAATGCTGAGCGGCTCGTTTTGTATATTGGGTATCGTGAGTTCAGTTCTTCAGGCTCTCGGCCCAGGCGGAATACTTGGCAACCTTATCCTCGCACTCGGCCTTGTCTGCGCCGTTGGCCAGGATATAGACCTTGACCTTGGGCTCGGTGCCGGAGGGGCGCACAATGAGGCTGGTGCCGTCGGCCATCTCGTAGCGCAGCACGTTGGATCCGGACAGCTCCATGGTAGAGGTCTTGCCGCAGCTGACGCAGACCACGCTGCCGTCCTTATAGTCCTTGCGCTCGGCCACCGCCACACCGGCGATCTCAACCGGGGGCTGGGTGCGCAGATCGCTCATGAGGTCGGCCATCTTCTTCAGACCGTCCAGACCGGGCATGACCAGATTGAGGGTGCGTTCGCCGTAGAAGCCGTACTTCTTATACAGAGCCTGCAGGGCGTCGTACAGGGTCATGCCCTGATCGTAGTACCACGCAGCCATCTCGGTGAGCAGCAGGGCGGCGGTGACGGCATCCTTGTCCCGGACGAAGCTGCCCAGCATATAGCCGTAGGACTCCTCATAGGAGAAGATGACGCTGCCCTCGCCGGATGCCTCCAGCTGGTCCTTTTTCTGGGCGAGGAACTTAAAGCCGGTAAAGGTGTCGAAGCAGGCAAGACCGTTGACCTCGGCCACCTTGCGGGCCATCTCGGTGGTGACGATGGTCTTAAGGGCGGTGGCGTTTGCAGGCAGGGTTCCGGCACGCTTCATGGCACCGATGAGGTAGTCCAGCAGCAGCACGCCGGTCTGGTTGCCGGAGATGACGGCAAACTCGCCGCTGCCGGTGTTGACCATGATGCCCACACGGTCGGCATCGGGGTCGGAGCCCAAAATGAAGTCGGCACCCTCTTTTTTGGCAAGCTCCACAGCCAGAGCAAAGCCTTCGGGATTTTCAGGGTTGGGAGAGACCACGGTGGGGAAGTCGCCGTCAATGACCATCTGCTCGGGCACGCACAAAACGTGCCGGATACCCAGACGCCTGAGGGCTTCGGGGATGAGCTTGTGGCCGGTGCCGTGGAAGGGGGTGTAGACCATCTTGAAGCGGTCGGCCACTCTGGCCACCACGGCCTTGTCGTTGGCCTGTGCCATGACATTGGCGAGGAACTTCTCGTCCGTCTCCTTGCCCATAAGCACGATGGCGCCGTCGGCAACGGCCTTATCATAGTCGGCAAGCTTTACACAGTCGAACACATCCAGCTCGGTCATCTTGCGGGCGACCTCGTCGGCGTGCTCCGGGGGCAGCTGAGCGCCGTCCTCCCAGTAGACCTTGTAGCCGTTGTACTCCTTGGGGTTGTGGCTGGCGGTGATGTTGATGCCGGCGATGCAGCCGTACTCACGCACGGCAAAGGAAAGCTCCGGCGTGGGGCGCAGAGCCTCGAACAGCCGCACGGGAATGCCGTTGCCGGCCATAACGCAGGCGGCCTCACGGGCGTAGAGCTCGGAGTTGTTGCGGCAGTCGTAGCACACGGCCACGCCCCGCCGGGCCTGCTGAGGGCCCTGCTCCAGAATGACCTGAGCAAAGGCCTGGGTGGCATGGCGGATGACATGGACGTTCATGCGGTACAGGCCCACGCCCATGGTGCCGCGCAGACCGGCAGTGCCGAAAGAAAGCTGATCGTAGAAGCGGGATTCGATCTCCTTCTCGTCCTGACTGATGGCCGCAAGTTCGGCCTTTTCGGCGGCAGAGAGAGCGGGGCTGGCCAGCCATTTTTCATAAGTGTCACGGTAAGACATGATACGACCTCCATCCGAAGTAGTAATTCTGTTAACAGTATAGCACACCCTGTATGCAACTTCCAATGAAATTATGCAGGAGACGAAATTTGGTGTGTGAATTATTTGTGGTAGGCGGAGCCCTCGTTGATTTTGAAGGCTCGGTAGACCTGCTCCAGCAGCATGACCCGGGCCAGATGGTGGGGGAAGGTCATGGGGGACATGGACAGACGCAGGTCGGCCTGCTGCTTCAGCTGTGCGTCCAGACCGAAGCTGCCGCCAATGAGAAAAACAAGGCTTTTGACGCTCTGCTGCAGGCAGTTGTCCACCAAAGCGGCCAGTTCCTCGCTGGAGCGGGTCTTGCCCTCTACACACATGGCCACCAGATAGGCCCCGGCAGGCAGTCTGGTACGGATGGACTGAGCCTCCCGGGCCAGAGCGGCGTCGATCTGGGCCTGAGAGGGGGACTGGGGCAGCTTTTCCTCCGTCAGCTCGGTAACGGTCAGCCTGCAGTAGCCGCCAAGACGCTTGGTGTACTCGCCTGCGGCGTCGATATAGAATTTCTCTTTCATCTTACCCACACAGATGATTTGGACATTCAGCATGGGACGGCCTCCTTTTTCACACAGTACACCGGGCCGGGTTCTCCACGGGGGGCAACGGTCAGAGTGACGTGGTCGGCATCGTCCAGAGCGGCAAGGCGCTGACGGGTGACCTCATAGGCACGGGCGGGGGTGTTGTTCTCACGGCTGAGGTGAGCGAGGATCACCGTATGGGCCCCTGCCTGTACCGCACGGGCAGCAAGCTCGGCCCCGGCCTCATTGCACAGATGGCCCCGGTCACCCAGAATACGCTCCTTCAGGTAGTAGGGGTACGGGCCGGAGCGCAGCCAATCCACATCGTGGTTGGTCTCTACCACCAGAATGTCGCAGCCCAGAACGGCTCGGTACACGCTGTCGGTCACATAGCCCAGATCGGTGGCCAGTGCCATGCGGCCGCCCGTGCCGGACACGGTGTAGCCCATGCTCTGGGCGGCGTCGTGGCTGGTGGCAAAGCCCCGGCAGGTGAGAGAGCCAACAGTGAAGGCCTCCTCCGGCTCGACCGGATGCAGGTGCTGGGGCAGGATGGGCAGGCGGTAGGCCAGCTGTCGGGCAGTGCCGGGGGCGGCATAAATATGAAAGGGCAGCTTTTTGAGCATGGTGGCAAGACCGCACACGTGATCAGAGTGCTCATGCGTGACCAGTACAGCGGCAATTTTGGCCGGGTCCACGCCCAGAGACTGCAGACTGGCGGTGATGCGCTTGCAGGAGATGCCTGCGTCGATAAGAATGTGCGTGTCGCCGTCGGACACCAGAAGGCAGTTGCCCTCGGAGCCGCTGGCAAGGGTGGTGACACAAAGCAAAATGATCCGTCCTCTCCGAAAAAACAGGAGCCGAAAGCGACCGCTTCGGCTCCTGAAATAGGTGTTTAAATGGCCTTGGGGATGGACTGCTCGTCGTCGGGACGCTCCACAATACGGATGTCTGCACCCACGGCGGCCAGCTTTTCCACAAGGTTTTCGTAGCCTCGCTCGATGTGGTGGATGGAGTCGATCTCAGTGACACCTTCAGCAGCCAGGCCGGCAATGACCATGGCAGCACCGGCACGCAGATCACAGGCGTTGACGGGAGCACCGGTAAGCTTTTCCACGCCCTCGATAACAGCTACCTTGCCGTCTACCTGAATGCGGGCACCCATGCGGCGCAGTTCATCCACGTAGCGGTAGCGGTTATCCCACACACCCTCGGTGATGACGCTGGTGCCCTGAGCGGTACACAGCACAGCGCCGATCTGGGACTGCATATCGGTGGGAAAGCCGGGGTAGGGCATGGTCTTGATGTTGGCCCGGCCCAGAGGCCCGCTGCGGCGAACCAGTACGGCGTCGTCCAGCTCCTCCACATCCACACCCATCTCCACCAGCTTGGCAGTAATGCAGTCCAAATGCTTGGGGATGACGTTTTTGATGAGGACCTCGCCCCCGGCAGCGGCAACGGCGGCCATGTAGGTGCCTGCCTCGATCTGGTCGGGGATGATGGAGTAAGTGCCGCCCCTCAGGCGCTCCACACCGCGGATCTTGATCACATCGGTGCCGGCGCCGCGGATGTCAGCGCCCATGGAGTTGAGGAAGTTGGCAAGGTCAACGATATGGGGTTCCTTGGCGGCGTTTTCGATGATGGTCATGCCGTCGGCCAGAGCGGCGCCCAGCATGATGTTCATAGTGGCGCCCACAGACACGATGTCCAGATAGACCTGACCGCCCTTGAGCCGGCTGCCCTGACTGACCTGAGCGCAGATCATGCCGCCCTGCACGTCTACCTTGCCGCCCATGGCGGCAAAGCCCTTGATGTGCTGGTCGATGGGACGTCCGCCCAGATCGCAGCCGCCGGGCATGGGCACCTCAGCCCAGCCAAAACGGCCCATGAGAGCACCTACCAGATAATAGCTGGCACGGATCTTACGGCCACGCTCCGGAGAGACGGGCTGGTTGCGGATATGGGAGCAATCCACATCAACGGTGGTGCGGTTGACGGTACGCACCTGAGCGCCCAGCTCCTGCAGGATCTGCAGGATCAGGGTAACGTCGCTGATCTGGGGGATATTTTCAATTCGGCACACACCATCCACCAGCAGGGCTGCGGGGATGATGGCCACGGCGGCGTTTTTGGCGCCGCTGATCTCGATCTCGCCGTGCAGGCGGTTGCCGCCTGTAACCTGATAGAGCTTTTTCAATCTTGCACCCTCTTTAACAGTTGGGATGTCTATTCAAACGGAGCATCACAGGAGACTGCCGTTACAATCACAATGGCACACAATTCATAAGCATGCCCATACATCATGTATTATAACACTATTAAAGGAGAATAGCAAAACAATTTTTGTCGAAAATGAAGAGGAAACGTTGTTTTTTTACCGCCGGCTCACACACCTGCCCGGGCAACACCCTCCAGAGGCTGGCCGTTGACATAACGCTGCAGATTTGCGTAGGCAAAGTCCACGGCACTCTTGCGGCTGACCTCCATGCGGATGCCTCCGGCCAGATGGGGCGTGAGGAGCAGATTGGGGATGTCCCACAGGGGACTGTCGGCGTTGAGAGGTTCCGGGACGGTGACGTCCAAGGCGGTGCCCCACAGGTGGCCGGCGTTCATCGCATCAGCCAGAGCCTGCTGATCCAGTACAGTGCCCCGGCCGGCGCTGATCAGCATGGCATCGGGCTTCATAAGGGCAAGACGGCGGGCGTCCATGAGATGGACGGTCTCCGGAGCGTGGGGGACAATGAGAGCCACTACATCCGCTTCGGGCAGGCGCTGATCCAGATGCTCCATGGTGTCCAGCTCGTCAAAGCCGTCAATGGGGCCGGTAACGGTGCGCTTAAGGCCTACGGTGTGGGCACCGAGTGCCTTGCAAAGACGGGCATAGTCGCCGCCGATGACGCCTGCACCCACCACCAGAACAGTGGCATTTCGGATGGAACGCATTTTTTTGATGTCTACCCATTGATGCGAGCGCTGATTGTCACGGGCCTGAGGCAGGTTGCGGCACAGGGCCAGCGTTGTGGCCAGCATATGCTCGGACACGGACTGGCGGTAAGCACCCACGCAGCAGGTAACGGTGACGCTTTCGGGCAGTATGCCCGGGGCCACGTACTCATCCACACCCATCCACAGAGACTGCAGCCAGCGCAGTTTTTTTACATGGACAAGATCGGCGGGCTTGGGCGGGCCGATAATAATGGTGGCCTGCGCCAGCTGTTCCGGGGTGATGGTGCTGCGCCGGGGGTACTCCCAGACAGCATCGGGGAGCAGGGCCTCGAAAGCGGCCCGCTCGGTGTCGTTGATGGGGAACATATTTAAAATGTATTCAGACATGAATGACCCTCCACAGGAAAGTGTTTCTGCTTCTATTATACCCGTGCCGGGGCAGGATGACAATGGTTTTGCGTTTGGATGCGGTTTGTGGTACAATTTGATCACGATGAAACTGGGAGGGAAGGGCTGTGGACATCGGGCTGAACACCTCAATGGAACAATTCCCCGGTATCGGTACGGTCCGGGCACAGAAGCTGGCCCGCCTTGGCATTGCCACGGCGGGGGATCTGCTGCGCTATTTCCCGCGTGCCTATGAGGATCGCCGGGAGGAGACCTCCATTATACGGGCGCAGGACGGGCAGACGGTGTGTATCCGTGCCATGGTGGCCCAGCCGGCCCAGCTCAGCCGTATTCGCCGGGGGCTGGAATTGGTCAAGGTCAAGGCCGTGGACCACAGCGGTATGCTCAACATCACCTACTTTAATCAAGCCTACCTCAAGGATGCCCTGCGGGTGGGGGAGGAGTATATTTTCTTTGGCAAGGTGGAGGTCATGGGCCGCAGCAAGCAGATGACCAACCCGGTCACCGAGCCGGTCACCCGGCGCACGGTCACCGGCTGTATCCTGCCGGTGTATCCTCTGACTGCCGGCATTTCCAACAACCTGCTGGTCAGTCTGACCAGACGGGTGGTGGAGAGCTGTGCTCAGCTTGTGCCCGAGTCGCTGCCTCACAGCGTACTCAGCCGGTACAGGCTTGCCCAGAGCGAATTTTCGTATCGAACGATTCACTTCCCGCAGAGCTTTGAGGAATTGGAGCTTGCCCGGCATCGGTTGATGTTTGAAGAGCTGTTTTATCTGGCCGCCGGCCTTGCCCTGCTCAAGGGCAGGCGCACCCATGCCCAGGGCCCGGTGTGTGCCTGTACGGGGCTGAAGGACTACCTCAGGCTACTGCCCTTTACCCCCACCGACGCCCAGCTGCGTGTCATGGAGGAGTGCCGGAGGGACATGGTCTCCGGCCGGCCTATGAACCGCCTTGTGCAGGGCGATGTGGGCTCAGGCAAGACGGTAGTGGCCGCTGCGGCGGGCTGGATGGCGGTGCAGAGCGGCATGCAGGCTGCTTTGATGGCACCGACGGAGATTTTGGCCCGGCAGCATTATGAATCTTTGACCGGCCTGCTGGCCCCGGCCGGTATCGAGGTCGGCCTGCTTTCCGGCTCCATGACAGCGGCGGAGAAAAAGAAGCTGCGCCAGCGTCTGGCCTCCGGTCAGCTGCAGTTTGTGGTGGGCACCCACGCCCTGCTCAGCAGCGGGGTGGACTTTGCCCATTTGGGCCTCGTGGTGGCGGACGAGCAGCACCGTTTTGGCGTGGGCCAGCGTGCGGCGCTGGCGGCCAAGGGGGAGCGTCCCCACGTGCTGGTCATGTCAGCTACCCCCATACCCCGTACTCTTGCGCTGATCGTTTACGGCGATTTGGACGTGTCCGTTATCGATCAGCTGCCTCCCGGCCGCACTCCGGTGGATACCTTTGTGGTGGGGGAGGACAAGCGTGAGCGTATGTACGGCTTTGTGCGCAGGCTGGTGGGGGAGGGCAGACAGGCATACATCGTCTGCCCTGCCGTGGAGGAGGATCCGGAGGCCTGGGCAGGTATGCCCGAGCTCAAGGCGGTGACTACCTACGCCGCCACCCTGCGTGAAAAGGTGTTTCCAGACCTGCGTGTGGGCTTTGTTCACGGCAGGCTGAAGGCGAAGGAAAAGGAGGCGGTCATGGGCGAGTTTGCTGCCGGTCGGCTGGATGTTCTGGTGTCCACCACCGTCATCGAGGTGGGGGTGGACGTGCCCAACGCCGCCCTTATGGTGGTGGAGAACGCCGAACGCTTTGGCCTGAGCCAGCTGCATCAGCTGCGTGGCCGTGTGGGCCGGGGAAAGCACCAGTCCTACTGCGTTCTGGTCACCGAGTCCAAAAGTCAGACCAGCCGGGACAGGCTCAAGGTCATGAGTCAGACCACCGACGGCTTTAAAATTGCGGAGGAGGACCTGCGGCTGCGTGGCCCGGGCGACTTTTTCGGCAACCGTCAGCACGGCTTGCCCCAGATGCGCATTGCCGATCTGGCCGGAGACATGCGCCTGCTGAAGCAGGCACAGATCGCAGCACAGGAGCTGTTGGACGCTGACCCTGAGCTGGCCCTGCCGGCTCACGCACCCGTGCGCAGAAAAATTCAGGAGCTGTTTGCCGAGCAGGCAGACATCTTCAACTAAGGAGAGAAGCCTATGAAACCTTTGGAGCGAGCCCATGCCCTTCGGGCGGCGACGGATCGGCATTATAACTGCTGTCAGTCCGTGCTGGTGCCCTTTGCGGGCAAGCTGGGGCTGAGTGAGAAACAGGCCTACGCACTGGGAGCGAACTTTGGCTCCGGTATGCGCCACGGCAGCACCTGCGGTGCCCTGACCGGTGCCCTCATGGCCCTTGGCCTTATGGGCTACGGTGAGCAGGAGGCACGGGAGCTGCTGCAGGCCTTCCGTCTGGCCAACGGCCACACGGACTGTGCCCACCTGCTGGCCGCCGCCAAGGAGCGTGGGGAAGAAAAAAAGCCCCACTGTGACCGCATGGTCTACCAGTGCGTTCTGGCGCTGGAAGACATTCTGGCCCGATGATGGTAACACCTATGGAGCAGCTGCCCATTCCGCTGTTGGAGTGGTATGGGGAGCACGCCCGTACCCTGCCGTGGAGGTCTGACCCTACCCCATACCATGTGTGGGTGTCCGAGATCATGCTGCAGCAGACCCGGGTGGCAGCGGTACTGGACTATTACCGCCGATTTATGGATACCGTGCCCCATGTGGCGGCCCTTGCGGCACTGGATGGCGAACAGCTGATGAAGCTGTGGCAGGGCCTTGGCTACTACAGCCGAGCCCGCAACCTGCAGAAGGCCGCACGGCAGATCGTAGAGGAGTATGACGGTGTGTTTCCCTGCCGATATGAGGACATCCGTGCCCTTGCCGGAGTGGGGGACTACACGGCAGGGGCCATTGCCTCCATTGCCTTTGGTCAGCCGGTGCCTGCCGTGGACGGCAACGTGCTGCGAGTGGTCAGCCGTATCAACGGCGACGACAGCGACATCACCCGGCCTGCCACCAAAAAGAGGGTGACGGAGCTCTTGGTCCGTATGATCCCCGTAGACAGGCCCGGAGATTTTAATCAGGCCATGATGGAACTTGGGGCTACTGTATGTCTGCCCAACGGTGAGCCTCTGTGTGACCGATGCCCGGCTCGTGGCTTTTGCCGGGCATATCTGGAGCAGCGCACCCATCAGCTGCCTGTGAAAGCCCCCAAAAAGGCAAGACGGGTGGAGGAACGACGGGTGTTTCTTATCTTCCGTGAGGGCTGCGTGGCCCTGCGTGCCAGACCGGAAAAGGGCCTTCTGGCCGGCCTTTGGGAGTATCCCAACGAGCTTTTGCCCTGTCCCGACTGCCCGGAGATCTGGGGCATCCAAGGGCCGATGGAGCGTGGCGGTACGGGCCGGCACATATTCAGCCATATTGAGTGGCATATGACCGCTGTGGTGGTGCAGGCGCAGGACGATGCTCTGCCGGAGGGCTGGGTGTGGGCCGACCGGCAGGAGCTGGAGCGGCGCTACGCCGTGCCCAACGCCTTTGAGCCGTTCCGTGGGACGGTATTGGAACAGCTTGGACACTTTTGACAGGAGAGGACTATGATCTGTAACTTATGCCCCCGTATGTGCGGGGCTGTGCGTGAGGGTGAGCACGGGGAGGGCTATTGCCGTATGGGTGAGCAGCCGGTTCTGGCCCGGGCTGCCCTGCATATGTGGGAGGAGCCGCCCATCTCCGGCACCCGGGGATCGGGCACGGTGTTCTTTTCCGGCTGTTCTCTGGGGTGCGTATTTTGCCAGAATGAGGAGATCAGCCACCGGGACGTGGGACGCAGGGTGACGGTGCAGCGGCTGGGCGAGATCTGCAATGAGCTGATCGCTCAGAGCGCCCACAACATCAATTTCGTTACCCCAACCCACTTTGCCCATGTGGTCAGAAAGCTGCTGGAAGAGCACCCGCTGCCTGTGCCCGTGGTGTGGAACTGCGGCGGCTACGAGCGGGTGGAGACCCTGAGGAGTCTGGAGGGTAAAATAGACATCTATCTGCCCGATTTCAAGTATATGGACGGCAAATCGGCTCTGCGCTACTCGGCGGCGGAGGACTACCCTGAGGCGGCCGCAGCGGCCATTGAGGAGATGTACCGCCAGACAGGACCCTGTGTCTATGATGCCAATGGTCTTTTGAAAAAGGGTGTTATCATCCGTCACCTGCTCCTGCCCGGTCAGCTGGGCGGGGCCAAGCAGATCATGGACTGGGTGGCGGAGCGATTTGAGCCGGGGCAGGTGCTCTTTTCCCTGATGAGTCAGTACACCCCCTGGGGCAGGGCGGACCAATATCCGGAGATTGACCGCACCCTGCGCCGGAGCGAGATCCGTGCGGCCTGTCAGTACATGGAGAATCTGGGTCTGGACGGCTTTGTTCAGGGAGCGGACAGCGTGGGGCGGCAGTATACCCCAAGCTTTGACCTGACCGGTCTGTAAACACAAAAAACGAGGCGTATCACAGCGGTGATACGCCTCGTTTTTGGCTTATTGCTGATTTAAGTAGCGCAGAGCGGCGGTGACCATGACCTGTGCGCCCAAGGGCAGGGCACGCTCGTCGGGGATGAAGTGCTCGTTGTGCTGGGGCCAGTGGGGGGTGCCCTCGGTGTGGCAGCCCACACGGTAGAAGGCCGCAGGCACCTGCTCGGCGTAGAAGGAGAAGTCCTCGCCGCCCAGAGAAAGCTGACCGACCAGAGAAGACGCATCCTGATCCGTCAGGTCGAGGATGGTGTCACGCACCAGACGGAACATGTCGGGGTCATTCATAATGGGGGAGTAACCCCGGACATAGCGGAACTCGTAATCGGCACCCATCCCGTGGCAAATACCCTTGACGATGCTTTCAATACGCTGGGGGGTGGCCTCACGCACGGCGGGGTCCAGATTACGGCAGGTGCCCTCCATCTCAAAGGTGTCGGCCACCACGTTGTAGCGGGTACCGGCGGTCACCTTGCCGATGGACAGGACGCTGCTGGCGATGGGAGGGGTATTGCGGGAGACAATGGTCTGCAGGGCGGTGATGACCTGAGCGCCTACCACCACGGCATCGATGCCGTCACTGGGCTTGGCGGCGTGGCAGGCCTTGCCCTTGACGGTAATAAAGAAGCGGTCGGAGCCGGCAGACATGACACCGGGACGGGTGGTAAACATACCCACATTCCGGTTTGCATTGACATGCTGGCCGATGATGGCATCCACATGGGGGTTCTCCAGCACGCCGTCGGCGATCATGCGCTTGGCACCGCTGTTGTCGGAGGTCTCCTCCGAGGGCTGGAAAATCAGCTTGACACAGCCGGCAAACTGATCCTTGAGCTGGCTGAGTACATGGGCGGCGGCCAGCAGCATGGCCGTGTGGGCGTCATGGCCGCAGGCGTGCATAACACCGGGGTTGGTGGAGCTGTAGGGCACACCGGTGTTTTCGGTAATGGGCAGGGCGTCCATGTCGGCCCGCAGACCCAGACACTTGCCGGGGCCGTTGCCCTCAATAAGAGCGGTGACACCGCAGCCGCCCACATGCTCGGTGGGCTCCAGACCCATCCTGCGCAGCTGGTCGGCTACATAGGCGGCAGTATTCTCCTCCTGCCCGGACAGCTCCGGGTGTGCGTGGAGCCAGCGATAATGCTCCAGCATGGTCTGCTCATATTCCTTCAGCAGATGATCGGCCGATTTCACAGTAAGACACTCCCTGAATAAGTTTTACGGGTGTCATTATATGCCCCTTTTTCGGCACTGTCAATGATGGAGCTGGTTGATATACGAAGAACTGCGACCGTTCGGACGAAGTGCTTTGTATGTGCTGTTATTTCATTAACTCGTCGGTCAATTGCAGAATTTCCGGGGCGACACGCTTGCGCTCTTTTTTTAGGATGTGGTTATAAACCGGCCAGGCCAAGGAGGTCAAGGCAATGCCTGCCAAACCGATGGGGATGCCGATGAGAATGCCGGCACCGCCAAACGACTGAGACAGATCGGTCATGGCAAGGCTCATGCCGGTGCCGAGGGTTAGTGCCCCCATTACACCCAGTGCAATGCCCCATGCCTGTGCTTTCTGGGTGGGGCGGAGATCCAGACGGCGCAGGCGGGCCATTTTGTCATCCTCCGGAGCAACGTATTTGCTCCGAATGGCCTTGATCTCCTCTTGGCGGTCTGCGGAATAGGTGTAGTGAAAGGTCTCATTATTCTCTTGCATAGTTGGTTATCTCCTTGATTTTTCGTGTGCTTGCGGCGATCATACACCACGACATGGCGATCACGATCATGCTTACGCCGGCGCCGGTCAGTGCGACCATGAGCCACTGATGCTCCGGCAGCATATCTGAACCGAACTGTGCAAGCATAGCGGTCTCCAGAGCCAGCATGGACACAAGTGCGGCTGAAAGAGCAATGATCTTTGAGGTGGTCATAACGGGGCTTTGGTACTTGCGGTAGCGGATCAGATCCACGATGGCGTGGGTGGTGATATAGAAGGTGTATCCGGCCATGACATAAATGAGTACGCTGTGGTAGTGAAAGCCCTTGTTTTGGTACAGGATCATCATGACCGCACCGGTCAGGGCAAAATTAACAGTCAGCAGAATGCAGGAGCAAAGCCGTGCCCGCCGCAGCTCGCCCAAGCGGTTTTTGCCTAAGCCGCTGGTGCGGACATAGCGTACCAGCAAGAACCGCATGACGGCCAGAATGGCATAATAGACCGCAAGAACCACAAACCACATGGAACGGTACAAAAGCCAGAACAGGATATTTGCTGAGGCAAAAAGCAGATTGGCGGTCAGGGCAGTATAAAGCTTGACATGAACCTTAAATGCGGCATCACTCAGATAGCGGTGGGCGGCGGGGTTGGCGTGCAGTCGCTTGCGGATGGCCCTGTACCGCTTTGGCAGAACGATAGCCCCGAATGCGGAAAGAACACACAGGGTATAGAATGCGATTGCATACACCGGGTAAGCGACGGGGGAGTGGCTCAGGTTCTTAAAAAAGATAAAACCAAGACCGGCCGTGCTGAAGATGAGTAGAAATACCATCAGCCACACCGGAGGGAAGAGAAGCCGTTTTCCGATGGTTTTCCAGTCCATATCAGGCCCTCCGCAGGGTCACGGTAAAGGTGCTGCCTGCCCCCAGTGCGCTCTCTACGCTGATTTCGGCCTGCATGATGTCCACGACCCGCTTGACGAGGGGCAGCCCCAAACCGTTGCCGTGGGTGGTACGGGAGGTGTCACCCTGATAAAACTTTTCAAAAATATGAGCGCCGACCTCCGGGGACATGCCGCAGCCCGTGTCCTTTACCTGAACAATGGCGTGCTCATGGGTGGAGGTAAGGGTGAGAGACACCGTCCCGCCCGGCTGCGTAAATTTGAAGGCGTTGGAGAGCAGGTTATTCCACACCAATGAGAGCAGTTCGGCGTCGGCTTTGATGCGGATATCGTCCTCAAGGCTCGTTTCAATTTGGATGTCGCCCTGCTCCCAGATGCTTTCGTATCGGAGCAGACATTCACACAGCTGCTCCCCTAAATCGTATTCCGTCGTTTTGGGAAAGATCTGTTGGTTTTCCAGTCGGTTGAGCTTTAGAATGTTGGTCATCATATCCGCAAGGCGGCGGGAGCTGTCGGTGATGGCCTTTGCGTATTCCAGACGGTTTTCTTCACTTAATCCCGGCTGCTGCAACAGGGTGCCGTAGTTTTGCATCACAGCCAAGGGGATTTTCATTTCGTGGGATACGTTGGCAATAAAATCGGTGCGCAGAGTCTCTACACTCCCCAGCTCCTGAGCCATTTTGTTAAAGCAGTCCGCAATGTCATTGAATTGTTTGTCAAAGCCGAGCCCCCACATGGGAGGAATACGGACGGAAAAATCACCGGCCATGAGTTGTTCGGCAGCCCGGGTGATTTGCCGAACCGGCCGAGCCACGGCCCATCTGCGCCGCAGGGCATCCACAACAGTAAAAATCAGGCTGAGCAGCACCACATTGCCAAAGGTCAGTTTGGCCGCTGCGGAGATATTTTCATCCGTAAAGGTGATATTTAGAGAGTCGGAAAGGATAGTGACAAACAGCAGCATACAGCAGGTGACGAGAAAGGCTACCATGATGAAAAAGAGAAAATAATGGTGCAGTCCGTGCAGCAGTCCGGCGTATCCGGTTTTGCGTTTCATCCGATCACCGCCTTGTATCCAAGCCCATGTACGGTCTTGATCTCAAAGTCGCTGCAGTTGGCAAGCTTACCCCGCAGCTTGGTCATGTAGACGTCCACAGCACGGGGCGCCGTCTCCGTATCGGCATCCCAAAACTCATCCATGAGCTGCTGACGGGTAAAGGTCTTTCTGGGGTAGCTGAGCAGTTTGTAGAGGATGTTGAACTTCCGCTTGGTCAGGCTGATCTCCTCGCCGTTCAGCACGGCGGTGAACTCGTCTGCATCCATGACAAAGGAGCCGCCCTCCAGCTTGCGGCTGGAGGCGATTTTTGCCCGGCGCAGCAGAGCACCGATGCGCAAAAACAGCTCGTCCAAATCGATGGGCTTGACCATGTAGTCATCCACACCGATGCGAAAGCCCTTCTG
>JAZOBP010000093.1:0-3659 GCA_045596065.1 Lawsonibacter sp.
GGGCTTTGGAGCTGCCCTTGTAAAACTTATTTTTCACGTAGGGCAGCTCGTCCTCGGGGATGCCCGGGCCGTAGTCCCGGATGACGATGAGCGCCCACTGCTCCTCCTGAGACACGCTTACATCAATGCGCTTGCCGGCGCCGCCGTGCTTGGCGGCGTTGTCCAGCAGATTGCAGAACACCTGACGCAGACGCTCCGGATCGCCGGTCACAGGCAGCTCCTCCGGGGCGGTGTCGGTATAGTTGAGCTGGATGCCGTCCCGCCGGAAAAACTCCCGGTAGGTATAAACCGCATCCTCCAGCTCCGCCTTCAGATCAAGAGGCTCCACCGCAAGGGTAAAGCGACCGTCGGAGATACGGGAGAACTCCAGCAGTTCCTCCACCATATTGGTCAGACGCCGGGCCTCGCTGACGATGATGCCCATGCCCTTACGCACGTCCCCCGGCTCCTGCAGCTCGCCGTTCATGATGGTCTCCGCCCAGCCGTTGATGGCGGTGAGAGGGGTACGCAGCTCGTGAGATACGGAGGAGATGAACTCCGTCTGTACCTTTTCGGCCTGTTTGATCTTAAGGGACATATCGTTGATGGCGTCGGTCAGCTGACCGATCTCGTCATCGTAGGTCTTTTCCATCTGGATGCCGTAGCTGCCGTCTGCAATGCGTTTGGCCGTCTCGGTGATGCCTCCCAGAGGGTCGATGATAGAGCGCACAAAAAACAGGTTGGAGATATACAGCATGGCAAGCAGGGCCACCCCCACCAGGGCCACCATACCCGTGGCGATGAGCAGCTGCCGGTCTACCTCCTGGGTGGAGGTGACCACACGCACACCGCCCACCAGTGTACCCTGATAGAGCACCGGGGCAGTGACCGTCATAATGCGCTCGTCGGTGACCGGGTCTCTGCCCTGCCACTGGCTCATGACCGCATTGTCAAAGGCCTGTTGGATGTCCGGTGTCTGGGGCATGGTGCCCGTCGTCAGGCCGAAGCTGGAATAGAGAATGGCGCCGTCCGGCTCGATAAACTGCAGCTCCAGCTTGCTTTTTTCGCTGAAGTTGTCCACATAGTTTTTGGCGGTGCGGCGGTACTCCGTCTGGGTGTAGTTGCGGAAGAAGGAGGCGGCACTGCCCGCACGGGCCTTGAGGCCCTCCTCCATGGCGTCGTAGTAGTACTGGGCCATAGCCACCGAAAATGCGACCACGGCCAGCACAACCATAAACAGCACCACGCTGACACTGTTGGCCAGCCACCGCTGACGGATACCCCGTCCTCTGGTACCGGAACTATTCTCTGCCATGGTCTCACCTCCTTTGACTCTCGCCGGACATTATGTCAGTTTATGCGCCCCACTTGTAGCCGTAGCCCCACACCGTGGTGATAAAGGCAGGGTTCTGGGCGTCGTCCTCGATTTTGATGCGCAATCTGCGGATGTTTACATCCACGATCTTCAGTTCGCCAAAATAGTCCTTGCCCCACACGGCGTCAAGGATCTCCTCCCGGCTCATGGCCTTGCCGGGATTTTCCATAAAGAGCTTGACGATGCCGTACTCCACCTGAGTGAGCTTGACCCGCTGACCGTTTTTCTCCAGCGTGCGGTTACGGGTGTTGAGCAGGAAGGGCTCCTGCAGCAGCTCTCCGGGGCCGAGGGCAGGCTCCTGACTGCCGGTGCGGCGGAACAGGGCGTCCACACGGGCGGTAAGCTCCGCCGGTGAGAAGGGCTTGGTCACGTAGTCGTCCGCTCCGGTCATCAGGCCGGTGACCTTGTCCATCTCCTGTGTGCGGGCGGTGAGCATGATGATGCCGATCTTATTGTTGGTGCTGCGAATACGCCGACACACCTCAAACCCGTCTATGTCGGGCAGCATCACATCCAGCAGAGCCACTTTGATGCCCGGGTTTTCCTTCAGCCGGGTCAGGGCCTCCTCGCCGGTGGCCGCCTCGATGGTCTCGTAGCCCGCACGCTTAAGGTTGATGACCACAAAGCTGCGGATATTCTCTTCATCCTCCAGCACCAGAACTTTTCTCATGTGGAAGCACTCCTCTCCAATCAGTCTCCGGACCAGCTGTTGACAATGAGCCGGAAGTTTTCCAGCAGGGCGTTCTCATCCAGGCCGCAGTCCCACGTGTTGTAGAAGGTGGCGGCATAGATGGTACTGCTGTCCTCTGCCAAAATAAACCGGTTTCCGCTGGTGGCACGCAGGGTACGACTGGCACCGGTAAGCTTATAAATACTCAAAAAAGGCAGCGGCTCCTTTTCTTCCCCCTGCCACAGGGCAAAAATGACCGCACGCTGACCGCTGACGTTGTCGTTGCGGTAGATGACCAGCCGGTTTCGCCAGCTGTCGGGCAGCACCAGATACCATCCGTCGGCAATATTATGGTAGGTCGTGCCCACCTGCCGTGCCCGGCCGTTTTTGTTGTACTGCACCCAGTCGGACACCCACTGGCCGTTGGCCGTACCGATGTAGGGCCTGACCTGCCAGGGTCTGGAGACCTCCAGAATGGTGTCGCTGTTTACATCGCTCACCCGCAGCTCTCTCAGGGCACTGCTCTGCTCCCGGGTCACACCGGTCTCGGCGTCGGCGGTGAGGTTGGTCAGCTGTCCGTTTTTCTGTGTGATAATGTCCACGCCGCACAGGTTGTCCGCCAGCTCACCGGTGACATAGAGGGCAGGCACAAAGTCTGCAAGGTAATTGGCGCGCATCTGGATAATGTCCGTCATCCCCGCACTCAGAGGCACGTCCTCCACGGTCTGCTGTCCGTCCGGTGTCCAGTCGTAAAGCTCCACCGAGCCTGTCATTTGCTCATGGTCAATGCGGCCCACCGCAAGCTCCATGCGTCCGTCCTGATCCAGATCCACCAGCCGGTAGCTGTCAAAGGCGGTCTCCATCAGGCTGTCGGCCACGCCCTGTTCCAGACGGTAGGCACCCAGATGGTAGGTGTTCTGCCCCATCTGCCAGCTGACCACGGCCTCCATGGAGGTCCTTCCGGTCACGGGATCGGCCATACCGTCCAAATCGGCATAGTGGACGGCATACACACTGTCGCCGTGGCCCCGGATCATGCCGGTCATGGCGTAGCTGTCATCCTCCTGCCGGGTAAAAAAGCAGATGTGTACCGGGCGGTCTGCCCCCACCACACGAAAGAAGGTCACTGCCGTCTCCTGATGTCCATCCTCATCCATGTCCAGCAGCTGGACGGTGGAGGTGTGCTCGCCGGCCGAAGGGGCTACATCTTCTACAGAGGAACCGGTCTCCGCCGCCAGCGTGCGCTTGGCCGCAGCCACGGCAGAAACGAGGTTTTCGTACTCCCGAGGAGGACGGGGCAGCTTGTAGGACTCTTCTGCCGACCACGGCAAGCAGCCCGACAGCAGCAGGCAGATCGCCGCTGTAAGCACCGCAAGCGCTGTTTTTCTTACCATTGCCCTGCACTCCTTCCCCGTTTTTTCCGAATCAGCCCTGTCCGGCAGAACTCTGAAAAGTATATACTGCCAGACATAACTACCTATTTCATATCATACCACAATTGCAATGGGTTTGGTATGGGTTTTGGTGAAAAAATGCCCTCATTTTCCTTGATTTTTTTGCCCCCTCTTTCCTCTGCATTTCAATTGTGCTATACTGTAGAAAATGTGAAGTCGGAGGCCAAGCGGTCTTAGGAAG
>JAZOBP010000094.1:0-10805 GCA_045596065.1 Lawsonibacter sp.
GGCCGCTCTGGACGGACTGGGTCTGGACGGCTCCAACCGTCTGGTCATCGTGCTCATGCAGCTGGTCAATCTCCTGCAGGACGGCAAGCCTGTGCGTATGTCCAAGCGTTCCGGCAAGGCCATTGCCCTGCACGATCTGCTGGACGAGATCAGTGTGGATGCCGCACGCTACTTCTTCAACTCCCGTTCCTCCACCACCCCTCTGGACTTTGATCTGGATCTGGCGGTGCGTCAGGACAGCGAAAACCCGGTGTACTACGTCCAGTACGCCCACGCCCGTATTTGCTCCCTCATCGCCAATCTGGCTGCCGAGGGTGCGCAGGTGCCCGGGGCTGCCGCCATCGACCCGGCGGTGCTCACCGACCCTGCCGAGCGTGCCCTGATCAAGGCCCTGTCCCTGCTGCCCGATGAGATCCATCTGGCTGCCAAGGGCTACGATCCCAGCCGCATCAACCGCTATCTGGTCAGCCTTGCCGGTGACTTCCACCGCTTCTACAATGCCTGCCGCATCAAGGGTGAGGAGCCCGATGTGCTGGCTGCCCGTCTGAAGCTGGCCGACAGTGTGCGCAGCGTGATCGCCAACTGCCTCGCCCTGCTGGGTGTGGCCGCACCGGAAAAAATGTAAGCAAAAAAATAAGCGTGTGCCGTCCGCACACGCTTATTTTTTCCACGAGGAGGAATGGATGTGAAGATCGTAGTTGTGGACGGACAGGGGGGCAAGCTTGGCAAGCTGCTCATCGAGGGGCTCAAGAGCCGATGCCCTCAGGTGCCTGTGTATGCCCTTGGTACCAACTCCATTGCCACCGCTACCATGCTCAAGGCCGGGGCGGACTTTGGCGCCACGGGAGAAAACCCGGTGGTGCGTGGGGTCATGGACGCTGACGTGGTGCTGGGGCCCATGGGCATCGTGGTGGCCCATGCCATTTTGGGTGAGGTGACCCCCGCCATGGCTGAGGCCGTAGGTGGCTGCCGGGCCCGTAAGATCCTGGTGCCCATGAACAGCTGCGGTGTCGTGGTGGCAGGGGTGCAGGAGCAGTCCTTGAGTGCCTACGCCAATCAGGCTGTGGAGCAGGCGTGCAGCGTGTTAGGTGTGTAAGAAAAATGCAAAAAATCGTGAATGATGTGTGAATTTGCGGTGAGTTTTGTATTTTATCCTTGCATCATTTTGCCCTATCCTGTATAATGAAGCAGTTGAATGCCAGTGTGCATTTACCCAATGAACGAGAGGAATGAATCAACAGTGAGTGCATCCAGAGAAAAGAAGACCCGTCAGACCATGACGGACGAAATCAACGAAAAGCAGCTCAAGGCCCAGCAGGAGGCTGCCAAGGCCAAGCGCAGCACCGTGTTCAACACCGTTATCGGTGTTGTCGCAGTCGTGCTGGTGGCTGCTCTGCTGCTGTGGAACTCCGGTGTGTTCCAGCCTTCTGTGGCTGCTATGACCATTGCCGGCGAGACCTACACCACCGAGGATCTGCAGTACTACTACCATGAGGCCCGTCTGAACTACGTGTATATGAGCTACTACGGCATTGACACCGGCTATGATTCCAGTGTTCCTGCCGACGAGCAGATCTACGACGAGGAGTCCGGCCAGACCTGGCACGACTTCTTTGTGGATGAGGCTACCCACACCATGAGCGAGGTCAAGGTGCTGGCCGCCGCCGCCAAGGCTGAGGGTCTCACCCTGTCCGACGAGGGCAAGGCCTCTGTGGCCGAGCAGCTGGACTCTCTGGGTCTGGCCTCCGCCAACAACGGTTTCTCCACCGTCAACTCCTACCTGAAGGCCGTCTACGGCGACGGTATGGACAAGGGCGAGCTGGAGGATATCCTGGAGGAGAACACCCTTGCCGGCGAGTACAGTGCCGCTCACAGCGAGGCTCTGGAGTACACCGATGCCGATCTGGAGACCTACTACACCGAGCACGCTGACGAGCTGGACATCTTTGAGTATGCCTATGCCGAGGTGGATGGCGCTGTCGCTGAGACCGAGGATGAGGCTGAGCCCACCGATGCCGACAAGGAGCAGGCCATGAAGGACGCCAAGGCCAAGGCTGAGCAGCTGCAGAAGGCTCTGCAGTCCGGTACTGCTTTTGAGGAGGCGGTTGCCGCTCTGGGCGAGGATGAGACTGTTACCTTTGACGGCGTTCAGGAAAATCCCGGTTCCTATCTGGAGAGCAATCTGGCCGAGTGGCTCAAGGGTGAGCGCAAGGCCGGCGATGTGACCGTCATCGAGGGTGAGGACAACTACGTCGTGGTGCAGTTCACCGCCCGTCACCGTGACACCGAGCAGCCCGCCGACATCCGCCACATTCTGGTGGCTGCCGAGCAGGACGAGGGTGCCACTGTTCCCACCGACGCCCAGTACGAGGCTGCCAAGGCCGAGGCCGAGGCTCTGCTGAAGCAGTGGGAAGAGGGCGAGAAGACCGAGGAGTCCTTTGCTGAGCTGGCCAAGGCCGAGAGTGCCGATCCTGGCTCTGCCGCCAACGGCGGTCTGTACGAGGGCGTTGGCACCTCCAGCGGCTTTATCCCCGAGTTCACCCAGTGGGCTCTGGATCCCGCCCGTCAGGCTGGCGACACCGGCATTGTGAAGAACACCGGCAGCAGCACCAAGGGCTATCACATCATGTACTTTGTGGACAAGGGCGAGGAGCTGTGGAAGTCCGGCGTCCGTGATACTCTGGCCAACGAGGCCACTGAGGAGTGGATCCACGAGCTGGTGGAGAAGGCTGAGGTCGAGGTGCTGGATGGCGCCAAGACCGTGGGTCTCAACTGACAACTGATACAAAAACAACGCCCCATGCAGGCTCTGCATGGGGCGTTGTGCCGTTTCTGCATCTGTCGGGGGGCAAATCATTGACAAGAACGGTCAAAACGGATAAACTGAAACCAATTTTAAAGGCTGCAAAGGAGAGTTATTAAATGAAAAAGACCTTTGTTAACAAGCAGCAGCTGGAGCAGATCGCCCGGCAGTATCCCACCCCCTTCTATCTCTATGACGAGCAGGGCATCCGGGAAAATGCCCGCCGTCTCAACAAGGCTTTTGCCTGGAACCCTGGCTTTAAGGAGTACTTTGCCGTCAAGGCCACCCCCAACCCCCAGATCCTCAAGATCCTCCACGAGGAGGGCTGCGGTGTGGACTGCTCCTCTCTTACGGAGCTGATCATGTCCGATCGCTGCGGCTTCAGGACCAGCGAGATCATGTTCTCATCCAACGACACCCCTGCCGAGGAGTTTGCTTTGGCAGCCAAGCTGGGTGCCACCATCAATCTGGACGACATCACCCACATTGACTTTCTCAAGGACACCATCGGCTACATCCCCAAGAAGGTCTGCTGCCGCTACAATCCCGGCGGCGTATTCACACTGGGAGAAAGCAAAGAGGGTTTTCAGGTCATGGACAACCCCGGTGACGCCAAGTACGGCATGACCCGGGCCCAGATCACCGAGGCCTATAAGCGCATGAAGGCTATGGGCGCCGAGGAGTTTGGCATCCACGCCTTCCTTGCCTCCAACACCCTGTCCAATGACTACTATCCCGCCCTTGCCCGCATCCTGTTCCAACTGGCGGTGGAGCTCAAGGAGGAGACGGGCTGCCACATCACCTTTATCAATCTGTCCGGCGGCGTGGGCGTGCCCTACCGTCCCGAGCAGCAGGAGAATGACATCGAGATCATTGGTGAGGGTGTTCGCCGTGCCTACGAAGAGGTGCTCATCCCGGCCGGCATGGGGGACGTTTCCCTGTGCACCGAGCTGGGCCGATTTATGCTGGCGCCTTACGGCGTGCTGGTCACCCGTGCCACCCACGAAAAGCACACCTACAAGGAGTATATCGGTGTAGATGCCTGTGCCGCCAACCTTATGCGCCCCGCCATCTACGGTGCCTACCACCATATCACCGTCATGGGCAAGGAGAACGAGCCCTGCGACCACAAGTATGACGTCACCGGTGCCCTGTGCGAAAACTGCGACAAGTTCGCCGTGGACCGCATGCTGCCCCGTATTGACAAGGGTGATCTGCTGGTCATCCATGACGCCGGTGCCCACGGCCATGCTATGGGCTACCAGTATAACGGCCGCCTGCGCTCGGCCGAGGTGCTGCTGCAGCCCGACGGCTCTACCCGCTTGATCCGCCGTGCCGAGGTGCCCGAGGATTACTTCGCCACCGCCATTTGGGACTGATAAATAAGAAAGAGGCAGAGCATTCTATGAGTATCTTTGGGGAGATCGCACTGATCTGCGGGATATGTCTGGCCGGAGAGGGTATTGCGGCTTTGCTTCCGGTGGAGTTTCCCGCCAGCGTGATCGGTCTTCTGCTTCTGATAGTACTGCTGTTTACCGGCGTTCTCAAGGATCGGCATATTCGGCGTGTATCAGAATTTATCATTATAAACATGGCCTTTTTCTTTATCCCCTCCTGCGTGGGAGTCATGGAGCAGTTTTACCTGCTGCGCGGCAAGGTGATCCCCTTTCTGGTCATTTGTATGCTTACCACCCCGGTGATCTACCTGGCTGCCGCATGGACAGTGCGGGGAGTGTCGGCCCTTATGGGACGGAAAAGAGAGGGGGATGAGCAGGATGCTTGAGCGTGTGCTGTCCTCACCCTTTTTCGGGCTGCTGCTGAGTATGCTGGCATGGTGCATCGGCTGCTGGATCCGCAAAAAGACCGGCCTTGTGGTGTGCAATCCGCTGATCCTTGCCGCAGCCCTTATCATTGGCTTTTTGCTGCTGACCCATATTCCCTATGAGAAGTACGCTGCAGGCGGCGATATGATTAAGACCATGCTTGGGCCGGTGACGGTAGTGCTGGCGTTGAATATCTACGATCAGCGAAAGACGCTGGGACGGTATTTTGTCCCCGTGACAGCCGGCTGTCTGGCAGGCAGTGCAGTCAGTTTGGCCTGTGTGCTGGGGCTGTGCCATCTGTTTGATATGGACCCGGTCCTTTCTGCATCCATGCTGCCTAAGAGCTGCACCACTGCCATTGCCATCGGCATTGCCGAGAGTCGGGGCGGTGTTGCGGGTATCGCCGTAGCAGGTGTGATGACTGCGGGAGTTACCGGTGCTGTGTTTGCTCCCGTCTTTGCCAAACTCTTCCGGGTCAAGGATCCTGTGGAGGAGGGAGTGGCCATTGGAGCCTGCAGTCATGCGCTGGGCACAACAAAGGCCATGGAGATGGGGCGGATACAAGGTGCCATGAGCAGCATTTCGCTGTGCATTTGCGGCATTATATCCAGTGTTCTGGTTATGTTCCTATAAGTAAGCAAACGGCCCCTCATCCCGATGGATGAGGGGCTGTTTGCTTACAGACCAAAGGTGTTTTTCAGATACTCGCGGCTGATGCGGGCAGCTTGGAGCTGACTGCAGTCCAGAGACTCGTCCTGCTCCACCACCAGATACTTGGCACCGGAGCGGCGGCAGGCGTCGATGATAGCGGACCAATCCTGAATACCGGAACCGATGGGCAGGTACTTGAAACCGGCCTCCTTGCGGGTGGGGGGGATGACCGAGCGGCCGTGCTCGGCCACCAGCTTGAAAATGGGCTCCTGCGGCAGGTTGGCACAGGAGAAGTCTTTCAGGTGGACGATGTCCAGCCGGCCTGCGTACTTGTCCAGATAGGTCACGGGATCCTCACCGCCGTAGTGCACCCAGCCCAGATCCAGCTCAGGCTGGAGCTGAGGGATGGTGGCAAAGATATGATCCAGCAGATAGCCGCCGTCGGCGGTCAGATCAAATTCGAAGGCGTGATTGTGGTACATGCCCTGCAGACCGGCATCCTTCATGCCCTGAGCCCAGCGGGCAAACTTGGCCACGGGGCCCTCGATGCCCTCTTCCATATAGCGGGCATAGGGGTACATGCAGATGGTGTTGTGGTCGGCACCCAGAGTCCGGACCTGATGAATAGCACCTTCGGGGTCCTCCAGCCAGTTGTCCACGGTCTGGTGGACGCTGATGCATTTCAGGTTGTACTTATCCAGCATGGCACGGATCTCTTCGTAGGTGTGACCACCGGGGCCGCCGGCAAACTCCACATAGTCGTAGCCCATTTCCTTCACGGCCTTGATGGAGCCTTCGTAGTCCCTGGCAAGCTCGTCACGGATGCCGTAGAGCTGCAGACCGATCTTCATCTGTTCCATGTTGGGGCCTCCTTAGATCTCGGGGATGGACACTTCGATCTCGCGGCCCAGCTTGGCAGACTCGTTGATGGCGTCCAGAATGGCCTGATTATAGAGGATCTGGCTGGAGGGCACGGGAGCGGGAGTGCCGTTTTTGACCGCATCCAGGAAGGAGCGCACCTTGTAGTAGAAATTGGGCTCAGGCTTGCGGTCGGGCACGGGAAACTCGGTGACTACCTCACGGCCGGCCACGGTCTGATAGAGCTTCAGAGGGCCGCCGATGGAGCCGTTCCAGCACTCGGTGGAGGGGATGCGCAGACCACCCTTGGTACCGAGGATCAAGGTATCGCCCGGGGTGTCCCAGTGAGCGGCCCAGGAAATGCGGAAGTCCAGCATAATACCGCCCTCCAGACGCACAAAGCCGGCAGCGAAGTCGTCCACACCGAACTTGTCGGCATAGTCGGCGGGCTTGCCGTCGTCCAGCCAGTACTGGGGGGCTTTGCCAAAGTAGTCACTGGTGTAGCCGGTGGCGGTCAGGGGCTTGGGGTAGCCGATGGCGCTGAGCACCATGTCCAGAGAGTAGCAGCCGATGTCGCCCAGAGCGCCGATACCGCCGGTCTCCTTCTCGATAAAGGTGGTGCCGAAGGGGGCGGGGATGCCGCGGCGGCGGCCGCCGCCGGTCTGGATGTAGTAGATGCGGCCCAGCACGCCGGACTGCACCACGTCACGCACCATCTGCATGCTGTTGTCAAAACGGGGCTGGAAGCCGAGAGACAGCACTTTGCCGCTGGCCTTCTCGGCCTTGCAGATGGCTACAGCCTCTTCGGTGGTGACACACATGGGCTTCTCCAGCAGCACGTGCACGCCGTGCTCCAGAGCATAGATGGCGCACTCGGCGTGGGTGGCGTTGTAGGTGCAGATGCTCACGGCATCCACCTCGCCGGAGTCGATGAGCTCCTTGTGGCTGGGGTAGCACTTTACCCCCTCGATGCCGCGGGAGGCGAAAAACTCCTCGGCCTTGCCGGGCACAAGATCGGCGCCGGCCACGATGTCCACATCAGGCATCTTCAGATACTCACGGGCATGATTGCCGGCGATCCAGCCGGTGCCGATAATACCCACGCGCACACGCTTGGAGGTGTCCACGGCGGTCTCGGTTTGATCAAACTTGAAGGCGTCCAGACTATCTTTCTTGGCAGTGCAAACAGACATTTTCATTTCCTCCTTATTTGTTATGCCCACCACATCTGGCCGGGCTGTTCATAAATAATGGCACGCTTGAGTAAGGCAACGGCCTTCTCCAGACCCTCCTTGGGGGACATGAGGGCGTCTTCGTGCTCGATGCTGATGGCGCCGTCATAACCGACCATCTTCAGGGTGCTGATGATGTTGTTCCACTCCAGCTCGCTGTGGCCGTAGCCCACGGTGCGGAACAGCCAGGAGCGCTCCAGATGCTTGCTGAAATGCTGGGTGTCCAGCACGCCGATGCGGGCGGTGACGGTGGGGTCGATGCGGGTGTCCTTGGCGTGGAAGTGGTAGATGGCACCCTGAAGCATCTTGATGGCCTCACAGGGGTCGATGCCCTGCCAGAACAGATGGCTGGGGTCTACGTTGGCGCCGATGATGTCGCCTACGGCCTCACGCAGGCGAAGCAGGGTGGAGGGGTTGTAGACGCAGAAGCCGGGATGCATCTCAAAGGCGATCTTCCGGATGCCGATCTCCTGAGCCAGCTTGGCGGTCTGTTTCCAGTAGGGGATGAGCACCTCGTTCCACTGCCAGTCCAAAATCTCCAGATAATCGGGGGGCCAGGCACAGGTGACCCAGTTGGGGTTTTGAGACTGCTCGCAGTCACCGGGGCAGCCGGAGAAGCCTACGATGGTGTCCACGCCCAGCTTGACGGCTACCCTCATGGCTGCCACGAACTCGTCGTGGAACTGCTGGGCAACGGCCTTGTTGGGATGGATGGGGTTGCCGTGGCAGGCAATGGCGGACAGCTTCATGTTGTGCTTGGCAAGCAGGGCCTTGAGCTGCTCGATCTTCTCCGGATGAGCCAGATAATCGGCAGCGTCCATGTGGGCCTTGCCGGGATAGCCGCCGGCGCCAAGCTCCAGACTGTCCACACCCAACGAGTGCAGATAGGCAAGGGCCTGATCCAGATCGAGGTTTTGCAGAACGGGGGACATGACGGAAAGTTCCATAGTATGAGCCTCCTTATTTGATGTCTGTGATCACGCTGTTGGTCTGTGCGGAGCGGAACACGGCTTCCATCAGCTTCATGACACGCATCAGCTGAGGATGGGTGACGATGGGCTGGGCCTTGCCATGGATAACGGCGGCCACATTGCGGTAGAAGTCCCGTACGTCGCTGTCCACTGAGGGCAGGGGAGACTGGTGAAGGGTCGCCTCGGTGCGGGGGGCCATGGTCTTGGTCAGACCGGCGGCGGTCTCCACGGGTACGGCGTCCCGGTTGTCCCGGTTGGTGACGGTGACAATGGTGCCGTCATTTTTGCGGAAGGAAGTGATCTGGGCAGAGCCGTTCTGGCCCAGTACGTACCAGCGGGGCTGGGGGATGTAGTTATTGGTGCCCACCTGAACCTCCAGCTCAAGGCCGTTTTCAAAGCAAAGCTGGACGGTAAAGCCGTCGTCGCACTCGCTGCCCGTGATATAGGACAGCTGGGCGTAGACGCTTTTGATGGGGCTGTCGGTAAGCTGCAGGGCCTGATCTAGCAGATGCACGCCCCAGTCCATCACCATGCCGCCGCCGTAGGCCTTCCGGCAGCGCCAGTCGCCGGGAATGCCGCGGGAGCCGTGTACACGGGACTCGATGCGGTAGATCGGGCCAAGGGTGTTGTCGGCCATGAGTTTTTTCACAATGAGAAAATCCTCATCCCACCGGCGGTTCTGGTGTACGGTGAACAGCACGCCGCAGGCCTTGGCGGTATCGATCATGTCCTGCAGCTCATCGCCGGACAGGGCCACGGGTTTTTCACACACCACATTCTTGCCCGCCTGCATGGCCTGAATGCACAGGGGGCGGTGCAGGTGGTTTGGGGTAGCCACCGTGACCACATCCACCGTGAGGTCGGCCAGCAGGGCTTCCGGACTCTCGTAGGTGTGCAGGCCAGCCTGACGGGCCAATTCCATACGCTCCGGATCAATGTCGTAGACGCCTGCGACTTCCATGTTCTCAATGCCGGCGACCTTGATGGTGTGCCAGCGGCCCATGCCGCCGTAGCCGATGACGGCTACACGGGTGAGGGGTGTGTTGTTTGTGTTCATAGTCAGGACCTCCTGTGGGGTTGGCAAAGGAAATATTGGCCATATCTGTTTACATTCTACCGCAATTAGGCTATAATTCTGGTCAGCGAAGATCGATGTTTGGCCATATATTGCTGTATTGGTGGTGGAACGGTGCGCTACACGGTAGAAAATAAGACCTATCAGTATTTCGTGGGGGAGTTTTCGTCTCTTGCGGAGGATCCCCATATCCACACGCATCTGGAGATGATCTTCCTGCTGGAGGGCCGGGCACAGGCATCGGCGGACGGGAAGTGGTTTGACATGGCGGCGGGCGACCTGTTTCTGGCCGGGCCAAACCAGATCCACCGATACCGCTATGAGGGCGATGTCCGCTTTTTGCTGATCATCTTCTCAGCCGACATGGAGCCGGAGCTGGAGGAACTGCTCAGGGGCAAAATGCCCCTGTCAGCGGTGGTACGGGCCGACCGGCTGCCCCGTGGGCTGGAGGAGCGGCTGTATTGCATCTCGGATGGACGCAATGCTCCAGAGCTTCATCGGCGGCTGGAGGCCAAGGGTGATTTTTTGGCCGTTATGGGTCAGGTGCTGCCCCTGTTTGAGTACCAGTCGGACACGGGTGCGGACAGGGACAGCGTCAAGACGGTGCTGACCTACTGTACCGAGCACTGCACCGAACCCCTCACCCTGTCGGAGGTGGCCAAGCGGCTGCATCTGAGCAAATTTTATATTTCTCACTTCTTCCGTCAGCGCATGGACATGGGCTTTACGGAGTTTATCAACCGCCTGCGTGTGGCCCGTGCCTGTGAGCTGCTGGACGGCAAGCGCAGCATGACCGAGGTGGCCTTTGACTGCGGCTTTTCCTCCATCCGCACCTTTAACCGGGTGTTTCGGGAGGAGATGCACCTGCCTCCCCGGGACTATATCCGTCAAAAACAGGCCGAGGACGCACAGACGGACGAAAAAATACCCTTGTGAAGGATTGTACTTGTTTTTGTTCGGGATATTGCTTATAATGTGCCCATAGGATACGGGCGTGACCCGTGGTGAAAGGAGATAAAACCATGGAAGATCAGGAGATTCTGGTACTCAGCGACGAGATGGGCGGCGAGGCCGAATTTGAGATTTTGGACTTGATCGACTACGAGGACAAGCAGTACGCCGTGCTGCTCCCTCTGGATGAGAACGACACCGGCATCGTCATTCTGGAGATGACCGTCATCGACGAGGAAAATGCCGACTACGCCGACGTGGAGGACGAGGCCGTACTCAACGCCGTGTTCGAGATCTTCAAAGAGGAACACAAGGACGAGTTCGATTTTGCCGACTGATACTCAAACAGCAAACCGGCACAGGGAATGACCCCGTGCCGGTTTTGTTATACATAAATAACCTCCGACCCCGGAACGGGGTCGGGGATTATTGCTGTTTGGC
>JAZOBP010000095.1:0-8958 GCA_045596065.1 Lawsonibacter sp.
AAGGACGGCATCAATGTCAACGTGGTCTGTCCTCTGGCCTGGACTTCCCAACTGGAGAACTTCCAGAAGGCCTACCCCGACGCCTTTGAAAAGAACGTCCACACGCCTCCCATGGGCTTCTTCGGCGATCCCGAGGAGCACATTGGCCGTGTGTGCGTGCAGCTGGCCCACCCCGACTTTAAGTACATGACCGGCGAGACCGTCACCCTGGAGGGCGGTCTGGGCATGCGTCCCTAAGGCTTAAAAGCCCGATTTCCGGACAGAATAAGTCAGGACCAACAACGAAAGGAGTCTATACGATGAAGTATATCTGCGATGTGTGCGGCTGGGTCTACGACGAGGAAGAGACCGGCGTGAAGTGGGAGGATCTGCCCGAGGACTTCACCTGCGAGCTGTGCGGCGTGGGCAAGGATCAGTTCAGCCCCGAAAAATAAGACCCCCGATCGGATCAAAAGCCATTGGTCGGAGGTCGTAAAACAGCAATATGCGATTTTTTTGGAACAGGCATGGCCGAGGTCATGCCTGTTCTGTTTTTATCCGTTCATCCACGGGCGGATGACGTGAGGATTATTATAATTTTCCTAACTTGGCTACGTTGGCAATAACGATCAGGGTGGTTTCTGCCTCAAGAGGCTGCTCGGGATTGATGGTTACGTTTACCTGTTCGCCTTTTTTTACCGCAACGATATTGAATCCGTACTTTTTGCGGAGATTTAATTCGATCAGATTTTTGCCGCACCACTCGTCTTTCACATCGATCTCGATCATGGATACATCCTTAGACAGGGAGATCATATCAATAAAGCCGGAACTGAGCAGATTTCGGGCAAGCCGGATGCCGGACTCGTTTTCGGGGAAAACGACCTTGTCTGCACCCACACGAAGCAATATCTTTTGCTGCATCTCATTTGCACATTTTGCAATGACATTTTTTACGCCTGCTTCTTTGCAGAGGGTGACAGCCATTACGCTCGCCTCAAAATTGCTTGCCATACATACGACCACAGTATCGACATTGCGAATACCGAGGCGAAAAATAACCTCGGGATCCGTTACGTCCGCACACTTGCATACAGGCAGGTACGCAGCTGCATCATTTACGATTTTTTGCTGAGTATCGACTGCAATGACCTCCATGCCGTTTTCGACCAGTTCTCCTGCCACCGCTCTGCCGTATCTTCCAAGTCCAAAGACGGCGTATGTTTTTTTCGTTTTCATAAGCTTCTCCTTTATCCGATGCTGATATCTTCCGTCGGCTCGGAAATGATATTTTGAGGTTTATTCCTTCTGCCCAATGCGACCGCAAACGATATGGGGCCGACTCGGCCGAAATACATGGATGCGATTATGATCAGTTTTCCAAACGTGTTGAGGGTTGGTGTGAAATTTCTTGAAAGACCGACGGTTGCCGTTGCGCTGACCGCTTCATAAACGGCATCCATGACAGAAGCGCTGCCCGTCGCTGCCAGTAAGAGTACCGATGAGCCGGTGCAGATCATAAGAAACATCACGGCCACGGCAACTGCCTTTTTCATCGAGTCGTCAGAAATGCGGCGACCAAATACAGCTGCGCTGTTCTTGTTTCGGACGGTGGCGAATGCCGAGCAGATGAGGACTGCGATGGTGACGGTTTTCATGCCGCCTGCCGTTCCCACCGGGGAACCGCCGATCAGCATCAGAATAACAGACACGGCGGCAGACGCATTTGTCAGATTCTCCTGCGGAACACAGGCGAAGCCTGCGGTCCTCGTGGTGACCGATTGGAAAAAGGATACCTGAAACTTATCCAACAGGTCCATTTCTCCAATGGTCAGGGGATTTGCATATTCAAAAATAAAGATGAGAATTGTACCGGCAAGGATGAGAACTGCCGTAACGGTGATCGCGATCTTGCTGTGCAGGGTCAGATGCCTGAATAGTTTCCTGTTCTTCGCAGAGCGACTCCTGACCACGCGCAGAACGTCCCACCATACGATATATCCCAGACCGCCGAGGATCACGAGTGCACAGGTCGTGATGTTGATCAGGGGATCTGTGGCGTAATTGCAAAGGCTGTTTTCCGCAACAATGTCGATACCTGCGTTGCAAAAGGCGGAAACGGAATTGAACACCGATATCCAAATGCCTTTTGCACCAAAATCGGGGATGAACACAAGCATATACAGGACTGCGCCGATTGCCTCAATGACCAGCGTGCCGAACAACACGTTCCGGACAAACTTGACCAGCCCCGACATGGTATTGAGATTGAACGCATCCTGAATGAGCAATCTGTCGCCGATGCCCAGCTTTCTGTTCAGCAGAAGCATCCAGCCTGTTATGACGGTAATAACTCCGAGTCCGCCAACCTGTATCAGTATCAGGATCACGATCTGTCCAAAAATACTCCATGTTGAAACCGTTGGCAGCGTTACCAGTCCGGTAACGCAGGTCGAGGTCGCTGCCGTGAACAGGGCGTCGATGTACGGCACCGCAGTGCCGCTGGCTGAGCTGATCGGCAGGGCTAAAAGACCACTTCCGACCAGTATCACCAGAAGAAAACTCAATAGGATGATCTGAGTCGTTGAAAATCTGATTCGTTTCATACCGTTTTACGCTCCGTGAATAAATGAGGTTTCTGGGCTGTATGCGGCTGCCTGAGCTCAGGCGGTCGAAGGCTTTTTTGGCGTTTTCGCAGTCCGCCCCGTATTTGTCTCAAAATTCTGTGAGGTTTTCCTTTTGCGTCAGGGATCTGCTGTGCAGAAAACGTTTTGACGACAATGCTTTACAGCACTGTGCCAACTTATATAGGGGTCTCTTTGTATTAATTAAACAGTATTATAACATAAATCCGGTGTTTTGCCAACGTGATGCAAGAGCCTGCAGATCTTCGTTCTTTAAACGCCCATGACCACAGCGCATCCGCAGATGATCTGCGGGCACGTTATGCTCCCGAACGGTCACTCTGTATACAGCCGGAGCAGGATCGCAAATACCGTGGAGACCCCGTCCTGCGGGTGTCTGTCCGGCGGTCGGGACTTTTACGATCGAGATACGAAAAAGGTTCGCATTTGGATGGAAAGCGGCCTTGACAGCACGGGAGGGCCTGTGTCATAATGTGAAAAAAAGAGAGAGGAGAAATCTCTATGTATTGTACCAAATGCGGCAGCAACAATCCTGAGGGTGCTCTGCACTGCTCTGCCTGCGGCGCACCCATGTCCGGTGCCCCTGTCGTTCCTGCTTACGAGCCCGGCAAGGGCCTTGCCATCGCCTCCATGGTGTGCGGCATCGTGTCCTTTTTCTTCTTTGGGCTGATTTTGAGCATTGTGGCTCTGGTGCTGGGCCTTGTGGCCAAGAACAAGGGCTATACGGGCGGTATGGCCACCGCCGGTGTGGCTACCGGCTCCGTTGCCCTTGGCCTCAGCCTGCTGACCATGATCGCCTGCGGCGGTATGCTGGCCGCCATGTAACCGTTGAGAACGACCTTCCGCCTCGGCACAGACTGTACCGGGGCGGTTTGTTTTTCCCTTGACAAAGACAGGGGCGTGTGGTACATTGATGACAAGAAAAAACAGTTTGGAGGGAACCAACTATGAAGATCCAGACCCTGGCTACCAAGAACCTGTGCCAGAGCGCCAAGAACGGCGGCTGCGGCGAGTGCCAGACTTCCTGCCAGTCTGCCTGCAAGACCAGCTGCGGCATTGCCAACCAGCAGTGCGAGAGCAAGTAAGCGATCCTTCCCTACATAAAAATGCCGCCTTTGGGCGGCATTTTTTCTGACTATGATTGAGGAGCGGAAAACTATGATCCATTGTTACAAGCTGGGCGGGCTGAACATCGTGCTGGACATCTGCTCGGGCAGCGTCCATGTGGTGGACGAGGTGGCCTACGACATGATCGGTCTGTACGAGTCCTGCAGCCGTGAGCAGCTGATCGCCGCCATGCTGGAAAAGCACCCTCAGGTATCCCGTGAGGAGCTGGAGGAGGGCTGCGAGCAGATCGAGCAGCTGATTGAGGCCGGTGTGCTCTTTGCCCCGGATACCTTTGCGCCCATCGCCGGTCAGCTTAAGGAAAAAACCTCCGGCGTGGTCAAGGCTCTGTGCCTGCACATCGCCCACACCTGCAACCTCAACTGCTCTTACTGCTTTGCAAGTCAGGGCAAGTACCACGGCCAGCGGGCGGTGATGAGCTTTGAGGTGGGCAAGCAGGCCCTTGTCTTTCTCATTGCCAACTCTCAGGGCCGGCGCAATCTGGAGGTGGATTTCTTCGGCGGCGAGCCGCTGATGAACTTTGACGTGGTCAAGCAGCTGGTGGCCTACGCCCGCAGCCGGGAGAAGGAGTGCGGCAAAAACTTCCGCTTTACCCTGACCACCAACGGCGTGCTCATCGACGACGATGTGATCGACTTTGCAAACCGTGAGATGAGCAATGTGGTGCTCAGCCTGGACGGACGCAAGGAGGTTCACGACCGGTTCCGGGTGGATCATGCCGGCAAGGGCAGCTGGGAGCAGATCGTGCCCAAGTTCCAAAAGCTGGTTCAGGCCCGTGAAGGGAAGAACTACTATATGCGCGGCACCTTCACCCATGCCAACCCCGACTTTGTGGCCGACATCCGCACCATGCTGGATCTGGGCTTTACCGAGCTGAGCATGGAGCCGGTGGTGTGCGCCCCCGATGACCCCTCCGCCCTGACGGCGGAGGATCTGCCCATCGTGCTGCAGCAGTATGAGGAGCTTGCTCAGCTCATGCTGGAGCGCCGTCGGGCGGGCAGGCCCTTTACCTTCTACCACTATATGATCGATCTCAAAGGCGGCCCCTGCATCTACAAGCGTGTGTCCGGCTGCGGCTCGGGCACGGAGTACATGGCGGTCACCCCCTGGGGCGACCTCTACCCCTGTCACCAGTTTGTGGGCGAGGAGGCCTTTAAGCTGGGTGACGTGTACAACGGTGTGACCAACCATGAGGTGCAGGCTCAGTTTGCCGCCTGCAACGTCTATTCCCGTCCTGAGTGTGCCGACTGCTGGGCCAAGCTCTATTGCTCCGGCGGCTGTGCGGCCAACGCCTACCACGCCACCGGCGCCATCACCGGCGTGTACGCCTACGGCTGTGACCTGTTCCGCAAGCGCATGGAGTGCGCCATCATGCTGGAGGCGGTCAAAAGTCTGGAGGAGAACGGATGAACACCCCGGTGGCGGATTTTGTCCGCAGCTACGCCCAAAGCTACACCCTGCGTATGCACATGCCCGGTCATAAGGGTCGGGGCAGCATGGGGGTGGAGGGCATGGATGTGACGGAGTTTACCGGTGCGGACGAGCTGTACTGTCCCGAGGGCATCCTGCTGGAAAGTCAGCAGAACGCCGCTCAGCTGTTTGGTGCGGCGCAGACGGTGTATTCCGCCGAGGGCTCGTCCCTGTGCATTCGGGCCATGCTGTATCTGGCCTGCCTGTGGGCCAAAAGCGAGGGCAGACCGAACCGCATTCTGGCCGGCCGCAACGCCCACCGGGTTTTTGTCTCGGCGGCGGCTCTGCTGGACATGGAGGTGGATTGGCTCTGGCCGGATGAGACAGCCAGCATCGTTTCCTGTCCCGTTTTGCCGGAGCAGCTGGACAGGCGGCTGAGGGAGGGGGCGCTTCCCTGTGCCGTTTACATCACCAGCCCGGACTATCTGGGCAACGTCAGCGACATTGCCGGCCTTGCCCGGGTGTGCCGCAGCCACGGCGTGCCCCTGTTGGTGGATAACGCCCACGGGGCCTATCTGCGCTTTCTGCCGCAGGACACCCATCCCATGACTCTGGGGGCCGATCTGTGCTGTGACTCCGGCCACAAGACCCTGCCTGTGCTCACGGGAGGGGCCTATCTGCATATTTCCCACCGTGCTCCGGCCCTGTTCGGGCAGCTGGCCCGGCAGGCCATGGCACTGTTTGCCTCCACCAGTCCCTCCTATTTGATCCTCCAGTCTCTGGACGGGGCAAATGCCCGTTTGGACGATGATTACCCCCGGCAGCTGGCTACCTGTGCGGCGCAGCTGGATGCGGTCAAGACCCGATTGAGCCGGGCGGGCTTTGTCCTTGTGGGCGATGAGGCCCTGAAGCTGACCCTTGCCCCACGTATCCGAGGCTATACCGGCCATGAGCTTGCCCGGTATCTGGAGGAGCAGGGCATCATGCCTGAGTACGCCGACCCCGACCACGTGGTGCTCATGCCCGGCCCGGACAACGGCCCGGAGGCCTTGATGCAGGTGGAAAGGGCGCTGCTGGCCCTGCCCCGTCGGGCGGCGCTGGCGATGCCGAAGCTGCCGGTGTGCCGGCCGAAACAGGTCTGCAGCCCGCGCAGGGCGCTGTTTATGCCCGGACGGGTGCTGCCTGTGAGGGAATGTCTGGGCAAGGTACTGGCCGACCCCATGGTGTCCTGCCCACCGGCGGTGCCTGTGGCGGTGAGCGGCGAGGTGCTGGACGAGGCAGCCATTGAACTGATGACCTACTACGGTACGCATACCTGCCGGGTATTTGGCCCGGAGGAATGCAGCAAATAAAAAGCTTGCGGATGTACAGCATCCGCAAGCTTTTGTTTTTATTTCTCCGGCAGCGTCCAGCGGGAGGCCAGAATGGAGCAGTAGTCGTCGCCGGGGTATTTTTGGTAGAACACGGTGTACAGACTGCCGTCGGACAGCTCCACCGTGGAGGGGTAGCCGTGGTCGGCGCTGGGGGGCTCGGGACTGACGGGGATGTCCTCCGACCAGGTCAGACCCTTGTCCCAGCTGATACGGGCGTACTGACCCATACGTTCCACCCGGCGGCCGTAGGTCATGATAATGGCGCCGGAGGAGTGCTCCATCAGGTGGCCGGGAGCGCCGATCAGGTCGGTCATGCGCTGGGCAGGCGTCCATGTCCTGCCTCCGTCGGTGGAGCGGGTGAAATAGAGGGTGATGCCGCCGGGCAGGGTGTCGTCATGGACACGCATGACGGCAAGGGTGGTGCCGTCGGCCAGACGGATGCCGTGGGCCTCGTGGATCTGCGTCCACACAAAGCCATCGGGACAGGGCAGCTGAGACAGCACCGACCAAGTCAGGCCGTCGTCGGTGCTCTCCATGGCGTAGATGGCCTTGGCCTCCATGCCCTGACCCCACCAGCACTCCTTGCCGATGTACAAAAGGCTGCCCTGCGGGGTCATCACCGGGCCGTGGGGGGAGGTGAGGGGGACCTTGATGATGTCTCCCCATGTCTTGCCGCCGTCCCGGGACAGACGGGCGTAGCCGCCGGGCTGCATCTGCTCCTCGGGCAGGGTCTTCCACAGCTCCACAGCAGCCTGAGCAAGGCCGGTACGCATTTTGGCATTGTGGCTCTGGGTGTTCTGGGCTCGGGTCTCGTAGTGGGTAATGGGCAGGTCAAACCACGTCAGATACAGGTTGCCGTCACCCCACGGGCACAGCCCGCTGTCCCGGTCGTCCATGCATGTATCGTTGGCAATGGTGGGGGCAGACCATGTTTTGCCCTCGTCGTGGCTGACATAGAGAAGATTTTTGCCAAAGGGGCACACGTGACCCAGCCGGTGACCGGAGGAGGCCACATACAGGGTGCCGTTGGCGGCTCTGACTACGGTGGGCCAGGCCTGATACTTAAAAAGACCGCCGGTCGTGCGGGCTACGATCTCAAGTTCCATGGTAATTGCTCCTTCCTGCATTGTTTGGAATATGTTGGTATAAGACAATATTAGGGGAGTGAGAAACAAAAGTCAATCCTTTTGATCGGACCGGACAGGGCCGGGGATGTCCGAATGGAAAGACGGGCGGACAGGGAGGGAAAGTTGTCGGAGCTTGTTGACAAAAGATGAAAAGTGGCATATTATTTCAGTATCAAAACCTTCTGAAAGGGGAAATAATTATGGGTACATTTTTCACCATCCTTACCGTTGCCGGCGTGATCGCCGCTATGGTCCTGCTGTATCTGAAGGTCCTGCCCAAGAAGCTGGACGGCACCTTCTCCAGCAAGCTGCTGCAGTTTCTCCACGACTACTTCAACTTCAAGAAGCTCTACATTGAGTCCGTGCTGAAGTTTATCTTCGCACTGCTCACCGTGCTGTGCATCGTTGGCGGTGTTGTGGGCATCCTCTCCTCCATCTGCGGCTTCTTCGTTGGCATTGTGGATGCCATGGATTACGGCAGCTGGTACTTTGAGGTGGTGCTGAAGGGCACCGGTGTTGGGATCCTGTCCTCCCTTGCCGTCACCGCCATCGGCCCTGTGCTTATCCGTCTGATCTATGAGTTCAGCATGATGTTCGTCCTGCTGGTGAAGAACGTCATTGAGATCAACAACAAGACCAAGGGCGAGACCGTCGAGCAGGCTGAGACTCCCGCCGTGGAGGAGGCTCCCGTTGAGGAGCAGGCCCCCGTTGCCGAGTAAAACAGCATAGTAAAATCCCCTCCGCATGTGCGGAGGGGATTTTTTGCCGTTATTCCACGATCCTGCCCTTGAGCAGGACGGTAGAGATGTTCATTTTGTGGTCGCAAAGGACAAGGTCGGCACGCTTGCCCAGGTTGATCTCGCCCCGGTCATCCAGACCCACGGCCCGGGCAGGGTTGAGGGCTGCCACACGGAAGGTATCCGTCAGAGAGGCGCCCGTGTGCTTCATCCAGTTGCGGCAGGCGATGTCCAGCGTCAGTTTGGAGCCGGCAATGTCCCCCCACTTGTCAAAGTTGATGTCGTGGACGTGCTCGTAGCCCGGGGGATTGGGCTGGTCGGCGTAGCTGCGGTCGGAGATAAGGATGATGCGGTCATCGCCCTTGATCTTACGCACCAGACGCAGCATATAGGGGTCTACGTGGATGCCGCAGCTGTCACAGATAAGCTCGGCGTAGATGCCGTGGTTATAGTTGACTGCCTCGTCTACGCACACGCCCCGGCACTCGGGATAATTGACGATGGTGCCCGTGGCGTTGGTGTGGTGGGTGCCGATGCACAGGCCGTAGGGCATGAGAGCCTC
>JAZOBP010000096.1:0-19795 GCA_045596065.1 Lawsonibacter sp.
CCGACATCATCATGGAAACAAGAAAAGGCGTAGCATTAAGCTACGCCCCGGCCCAGATCGCAGTATGAACTTCGCAGAAATAAAAAATGCGGAGTGTCCATTACAGGATTATCAAACCCTATAAGGACACTCCGCATGGTCGGAGTGTCGGGATTCGAACCCAGGGCCGACGGCATTTCATGCCGCAGCCCTTGAGAGGCAGATTTTTTATGAGGCCTCGGGTTCGTATGAGTCTTATAATAAAATAAGACGCCTGCAGCTCCTGCAGACGTCTTGTGGTCGGAGTGTCGGGATTCGAACCCGAGGCCTCTTGGACCCGAACCAAGCGCGATACCAAGCTTCGCCACACCCCGATATGAAATTCAGCTTGTTTATTATAGATTACCTCCCCCCTTCTGTCAAGAGAAAACCTGCGGCAGAATCATTCTGCCGCAGGTTTCTGTCATTAAAGCTTGTCCACCTCGGACAATACGAGGTCATCTTCCTCACAGGTCGGTTCCATCTCAGGCATGGCCGTCTGTTCCTGAGTGGGTGCAGGCATATTCTGTCGGTACTGCATCTCCTGCCACTGTTCCTTGGTAATGAGCAGCTGACGGGGTTTTGACCCCTCAAAGGGCCCGACAACACCCTTTTCTTCCATCTGATCCACCAGACGGGCTGCTCGGGCATAGCCCAGCTTTAAGCGGCGCTGGAGCATGGACACCGAGGCCTGTCCGGTCTCGATGACCACATCAATGGCCGCAGAGAGCAGCTCGTCAAAGCCGTCATCCACCGCATCGGGAGCTGCACCGCCGACGCCCTTGGCGTTCTTTTCCTTCTCTGCTGCATGCTGCTCGATTTCGTGCATGACTTCGTCAGAGTAATTGGCACAGCCGCTCTGCTTGACAAAGTCAACCACACGGGCCACCTCCTCATCGGAGATAAAGCAGCCCTGAACACGTGTGGGTTTACCGCTGCCGAGAGGTGCAAACAGCATATCGCCTCGGCCAACCAGTTTTTCAGCACCCATAGTATCAAGGATAATGCGGGACTCCATAGCGGAGGCAACCGCAAAAGCAATGCGGCTGGGAATATTCGCCTTCATAAGGCCGGTAATCACGTCGGCAGAGGGACGCTGCGTTGCAATCACAAGGTGCATACCGGCCGCACGACCCATCTGGGCTACACGACAGATGGACTCTTCCACTTCCTTGGCTGCAACCAGCATCAGGTCGGCAAGCTCATCGATAATAACCACGACCGCAGGCATCTTGTCCATATCGGGGTTCTTGGCCGCAAGAGCGTTGTACTCTTCCAGCTTTCTTACACCCACCTCAGAGAAGGTGCGATAACGCTTCATCATCTCAGTAACGGCCCACTGCAGGGCACCGGCCGCCTTTTTGGGGTCAGTGACCACGGGGATCAGCAGATGCGGGATGCCGTTATAAATACCAAGCTCCACCATCTTGGGATCCACCATGATCAGGCGCACCTCGTCAGGAGTCGCCTTGTACAGCAAAGACGTAATGATAGTGTTGGTACACACGGACTTACCGGAGCCGGTCGTACCGGCGATCAGCAGATGGGGCAGCTTACCGATATCCCCCACCACGCAGTTGCCGCTGATGTCCTTACCCACAGCAAAGGAAATTTTGGATTTGCTTCCCGTAAAGCTGTTGGAGCCGATCACCGCATGGGCACTGACAGGAGAAACCACCTTGTTGGGCACCTCGATACCAACCACCGAGATCTTATCGGGAATGGGAGCGATACGCACACCGGTGGCACCCAGGGCAAGGGCAATGTCATCGGCAAGATTGGTCAGCTTGCTGAGCTTGACGCCGGGATCCAGCTCCAGCTCATATCGGGTAACGGAGGGGCCGCGCACGGTGTTTGTAATACTGGCATCAATGCCAAAGGAGTGGATGGTGTCATTGAGCCGCTGCCGGTTGGCATTGAGTTCGTCCATGGCGTCGACGGCGGAGCCGCCATTCCCCTCGTTAAGAAGAGACAGGGGCGGATACTGGTAAGGCTTAACGTCCTGTTCCATGACCTGTTCGATATCCTTTGCGACCTCAGCCGCTGCCTGAGCCGCCTCGTCCTTGGTAACCTTGGCAATGGCAGGCTCCTGCACAGGGGCAGACTCCACGGGATCGTCAGCCGCAGGCACATCAACCGCTGTGGGAGTCGCAGCCGACACCTCCTCCGAGGCAGAGGGGTTCTCCTCTTCAAACGCACTCTCCCCCGTAAGCACCTCATCCGGGGTTTTGACATTGGGCTTGCGGTTGAAGAAGCTTTTCTTTTTGGGCTGAAGCGTCTCGACCTCGGGTGCGGGGTGCGTCAGCTCAGCTGCAGGCTTGGCCGGAATATCGTCCATAGGCACATCCTGGAACTGGGGCTTGGGCCGCTTCTCCCGCACCGGCTCCCGAACCGGCTCAGGTTCGGGCATTTCTTCCTCAGGCTCATACTCAAGATGAGGCCGCTCACGCAGATAAGTGACCAGCTCCACGATACTGTGGTTAAATGCGATGGGTGCAAGGAACACCAGCGCAACCAGGATCAAAATAACGGTACCGGGCACACTGCAAACCTGACGGCCCACAATGGCAAGAAAACCTCCAACCAGACCGCCGCCCTCAAAGGCAATGCCGTCCTTCCACAAGCCGGCAGCCATAGCCTTGGTCCAATCGTAGTTGTTGCCCAGAAACAGATGGAGCAGGATGCTGAAAAACACAGGAATCAGCAGCGCACAGGTCAGTCTCAGACGTACAGGTCTGCCGCGATGGAAGCAAAGAATGTAGAATGCAAGAACCAGCACGGGAGGCACAAGATAAAAGCCGTAGCCAAACAGCCCCTTGAACAGCGCACTGAGCAGGTCGATAAACAGCGCCTTGATGTTGAAGTAGCCCAATGCCGTAAACAAAGCAAGCACAAGGCACACTGCAGCTCCCAACTCACGTCGGATGGGGAATGCCGCCCTCTTGGCAGCCTGTGCCGGACGTCCGGTGCGTTTTCTCGACGCAGGGGCATTTGCAGACGAGGCACGACGGGTCCGGCCGGATTTGGTCTGGCCGGAGCTCGTTTTTTTCTTTTGTGTTGCCATGGAGCATCTATCCTTTCCGGGCCGGAACGCTTACATCGTCCAGCCAATCACACTCAGCACAAAAAATATAACACCGGCGCCCCAGCAATAATAAGAGAACACGCCGAACCTGCCCTTGGTCACAAGCTTATTGATCAAACCAATGGCAAAATAGCCAACAACGCCGGCCACCAGCATGCCGGCCAAATACGCCGGCATAAGCGAGAAATCTACCAGCTCCGGCTGCTGCAGAACGTCCATAATTTCCAGAAGAGTAGCCCCCACAATAGCGGGCAGGGAAAGCAAAAAAGAATATCTCACCGCCAGCGGACGGTCAAAGCCCCGCAGCAGGCCCGCAGTAATGGTGGTACCCGAGCGGGAGATACCGGGAACGGTTGCAATTGCCTGGGCGATACCAACAAACAGGGCATCCCTGAATGAAGCAGTACGCACCGTTTTTTTCCCCTTGGGCAATCGGTCAGAGATATACAGGATGGCACCGGTAACGATCAGCGCAACGCTGACGATCTCGGGACGGTTACACAGCTGCTCCACGGCATCCTTGAAGAACAGTACCGCCACAAGGGGCAGCGTGCCCATGATCAGCAGCCAGACCATTCGGCGTCCATCCGGAACCTGTCCCTCATGCTTTTTCCGTGAAAACAGACCTCCGACCCATCTGAAAAACTCGGTGATCATCTCCCAAATGTCCCGGTAGTAGTAGACCCACACCGCAAGCATCGTGGCAAAATGGAGCAGGATATTCAGCAGAACATCCGTCTCTTCCAGTCCAAAAAAATGCTGAAACAAGGTCAAATGGCCGGAGCTTGAAATGGGCAGAAATTCCGCAATGCCCTGCACAAGGCCAAGAACGCCAAAAATCAGATAGTTCAAAGATATGTACCCCCTAAAACGGCGCATTATACTCTTAATTATATTATCACACCTTCTCCAATATTTCCAGCATAAATGTAAAAAATTATGTAAACGAAGAAATTCGATTACGATTTCTCCGTTCTGCGCTGGTCTATCATGGCGTGCAGACACGCCAACGCATCTGACAGGCCGCCGATGCAGTCAATGATCCCCAGCTTGACTGCCTCTTCCCCATAGATCACACTGCCCACGTCGGCAGCAAGTTGTCCGGTCTGCAGCATGAGCTCTGTAAAGCGTTCTCTCTTTACATTGCTGTTGGCAGTAACAAACTGGATGATCCGTTCCTGTATGCGCTCAAAGTAATAAAAAGTCTGAGGCACCCCGATCACAAGCCCGTTCATCCGCACAGGATGAATGGTCATGGCTGCGGATGGTGCAATAAACGATTTTTTTGCTGAGACGGCAAGCGGGACACCGATCGAATGTCCACCGCCCAGCACCAGTGAAACGGCAGGTTTTGACATACTGGCGATCAGCTCGGCAATTCCAAGCCCCGCCTCAATGTCTCCGCCCACAGTGTTCAGCAGCACCAACAGACCGTCGATATCATCACTCTCCTCTACCATAGCAAGCAAAGGCATGACGTGCTCGTACTTTGTGCTTTTGGTATTGGCGGGCAACACCTGATGTCCCTCGATCTGTCCCACGATGGTCAGCACGTGCACCGCGCCTTTGGAGGACTGTATTACAGATGATCCTAATTCCACAATGGGTTCGATGGTTTCATCCTTATCCAAAATACCTCTGCCCTGTCCGTCGTCCCTGTCCCGTTCTTTTTCCACACCGACACTTCCTTCCCTTTTGTACATAAGAGTATTGTTTGCAGCAATCTGGTATTTAACCGATTTTCGGCTCCTAACACAAAAAAGTACCGGCCAGTCCGGCCGGTACTTGCAATATATGAATTTACTTCAAGTCATTGAGAAGGGTGACAAACTCCTCAGCCAGAGCCTCGCCGATACCGGGCATAAACCGGCAGGTATCGGGGGCATAGCCGCCGTGCTCAAAATTGAGCATGGTAGGCAGATAGCCCATGCTGGGGCCGTTGCTCAGCGTCAGAACAAAGGTCATTTTGTAGGGAGAGCCCTCTTTGATCTGCATGCCGTTGGTATCGTACATTTCATAGGGAGCAACGGCAAAGGCAAGATCGCCCACAGTCAGGCCATCGATGGTCAGAGCCTCATCCTCCGGCATCTGGCTGCGGATGACAACAGCATTGGCGTGGTACACGCTGCTGTAGCCCTTGGCACGGGCCTCACGGTTGGCAAGGTCACGGTCACCGGTCTTAACATAGAGTTCGCCAAATTGACGTGCCTCAGGCACCAGATGGTCGGTAGTATGATTGATGGGGTACCGCTTGGTAACCGACTTGCCGCGGATGACGCCAAAGCTGGCAGGCTCGTAGCTGCCCCGGGCGGACAGTGCATATTTTGCCAGCATCTTACCGTGGGCCACGAAATCCTTGGGAGGAACAGGGTTTTCTTCCACAATACGACTGTTGGGGGTCAGGTTTCCGCAGGCAGCAGTAAAGTAGGCAAAGCAGCAGTCCTCATTTGCCTCGTACTCCGCACGCATGGCACCGGCAATGTCGGAGGAAATGTCGTACTTCTTCACTCCGCCGCTATTGGTCTGATGGATGCCAAAGTTGCACATCACGATATCCTTGCCGCCCTCACGGGTGATCCGGGCAAGGAGCATCTCCGGGTCGGCCTCGGACTCGTGACCAACATAGGGTTGATTCTGATTGCCGAAGTTGGGCCCGGCGTAAGTACCGTCAGCCATGATATAGGTGCGAACAAAGTTCATATTCCTGGTAATGACCCGGGCAAAGCTCAGGGTGGCAGGCTTGACATCCTCAAGGGCCTCCACTGCGACCTTTACCATCTGATCTTTGTAAAACTCACGGTAGCGAATAATGCTGTCTTCCTGGTCATTTTGGGTGTCCGGAGCGGAGTGGGTATGGGTGCCGGACACCTGAATGCAGTCCAGAGGCACCCCGGTGACCCGGCTGATCTCCGGGCGGATAACCGTCGTCGTAGTGGCACCGGCATTGATCAAGTCCACAGTATAGACCAGCGCTTTCTCGCCCGCCTCATTAACAAAGGCAATGCAGGTGGCATAGAGAGGGTCAAGAACCGTGTTGGATTTACGGGCAGAGGTATTGCCGTAACCGCCCAGAGGGACGGATTCCTTGGGGGTAATGTCTGCCCGGGCGTAGCCGACTTTCATGTTCATGGATATTACCTCCTTATTCTCGCTGTATTTCTTCCCTGTACTAATCATACTCGATTATGTTGGGTTTCTCAAGCAATATCCCGTTTTTATATTCTTTATGCTGGCGTAAATGCTGCAAAATGCTAAAACAAAACCACGGTGCCATGCACCGTGGTTTTGTTTGATTGCAGATCACAGTTCACCCAGCAGTTTAACAAAGGCGGAGGAAATGTCCTCCCCGATGCCGGGCATAAAGCGGCAGGTATCGGCAGCATAGCCGCCATGCTCAAAGCTGAGTTTCGTGGGGAAATAGCCCATGCTTTGCTGATTACCAAGAGTAAGTACGAAGGTCATCTTGTAGGGAGAGCCCTGTTTGATCTCCATACCGTTGGTATCGTACATCTCGTAGGGAGCAACGGCAAAGGCAAGGTCGCCCACCGTCAAAGCATTGATGGTGACGGTATCGCTTTGGGGCATCTGGCTGCGTTTAACGATGGCATTGGCGTGATATACGCTGCTGAAACCGTACTTTTCCTTGCCCGTGGCGTTAGCAAGCGCACGGTCATTGGTGCTGGTGAAGAGATCCCACACCTCTTTGGCCTGCGGCACAAGGTGGTCAGTGGTATGGTTGATAGGCTGCACACAGTCCTTGCTGGCGGCCTTAATGGCACCAAAGCTGGCCGGTACGAAGCTGCCGTCGGCATCCAAAGCGTACTGGGCAAGGGCCTTGCCGTGGGCCACATGATCGTGGTCGGGGACGATGTTTTCCTCTGCGATGCTGCTCACGGGGTTTACATTGCCGCAGGCTGCGGTAAAGTAGGCAAAGTGTCGGTCGGACCTGGCCTCGTATTCGGCACGCATGGCTCCGGCGATGTCGGCGGAAATATCATGCTTGAGCTGGCCGCCGGTGTTGGTCTGGTGGACGCCGAAGTTGCAAAGCAAAATGTCCTTGCCGCCCTCACGCTTGATCCTGGCAAGCTGCATCACAGGGTCGGCATCGGTCTCATGGGCCACATAGGGCTGTTTGTGGTTGCCGAAGTTGGGGCCGGCATAGGTGCCATCGGCCATAAGGTAGTGACGGACAAAGTTGAGATTCTTAGTGGTGGTACGGGTCAGCTCCAGCGCAGCTGGCTTGATGTCCTCCAGCGCCGCAAGGGCGACCTTGACCATCTGCTGCTTATAGAACTCCAGGTAGCGGGCCATGCACTCCAGATCCGAGAGCATATCGGGACTGGCGTGGCTATGGGTGCCGGAGACCTGAATATAATCCACAGGGATGCCGGTGGCCTCGCTGATGGCGGGACGGACCTCGGTGGTGGTGTTTACACCGGCATTGAGCAGATCCACCGTACAGACCAGTGCCTTCTCCCCCGCTTCGTTGACAAAGGCAATGCAGGTAGCATACAGCGGATCCAAAACGACCTCAGACATACGATCCTTGGAGTTGCCGTAACCGCCCAGAGGGACCGACTCCCGGGGGGTAATATCGATTCGGGCGTAACCAACCTTCATGTTCATGAAAAGTATCCTCCTCTGATTTAGCATTAGTTTCTCATGCCTCTTTGGGGCCAGTATAGCATCGTCAATCCGGAAAGTGAAGCCGCAATCGTGCCCATTTTAAACAGAATGTGTCACCTACGGATAAAAGATCTTACTCAGCCTCGAACACAGCCTTGATGCCCCGATAGGTCATATAGCAGTCCAGCTTGCTGACCGTCTCAAAGGGGGCGTGCATGGACAGCACCGGCACACCGGCATCGATGGTATCGATGTTGCGGTTTGCCATATAGGAGGCAACGGTACCGCCGCCGCCGGCATCCACACGGCCAAGCTCTGCCATCTGCCAGACAACGCCGGCCTTGTCAAAGAGGCTGCGGACGTAGGCTACCACCTCGGCGCTGGCATCGGAGGCCCCGGACTTGCCCCGAGCACCGGTGTATTTGCAAAGGCCGATACCGTAATTGATAAAGGCGCTGTTGCGCTTTTCATACACCTCGGCATAGTTGGGGTCATAGGCTGCGGTGACGTCGGTAGACAAACAGAAGGACTTTTCAAGGCACTCGTTGAGGGAAACATTCTGACCCCTGCACAGATCGTCCATAAAGGTATCAAAGGCCGCCGACTGCATACCGCTGACGCCCTCAGAGCCGATCTCCTCCTTATCTGCAAGGATGCAAACAGCAGTACGGGCAGGGATCTGCTGCTGCAGCAGCGCATGCAGGGCGGCGTAGGCACACACACGGTCATCATGGCCGTATGCACCGATCAAAGAGCGGTCAAAGCCCAGATCGGTGGCATTGAAGGCAGGCACCGCACACAGCTCGGCAGAGATAAAGTCCTCCTCCACGATGCCGTACTTCTCATGGAGCAGCTCCAGCACAGCAAGCTTGACCCGGTCACTGACCTTGTCGTCATCAATAGGACGGCTGCCGACCAGAATATTAAGGTTTTCGGCCGAGACCGCCTCGGCCATGACCTTTTTGGCCTGCTCGGAACCCAGATGAGGCAGCAGGTCATTGATCACAAAGTGAGGGTCGCCTGCCTCACTGCCAATGCAGACCTTGACCACACCGCCATCCTTCAGGGCAATTACGCCATGCAGCTCAAGGGGAATGGCCAGCCACTGATACTTGCGGATACCGCCGTAGTAGTGGGTCTTGAAGTAGGCCATTTCCTCCGTCTCATAGAGGGGATTCTGCTTCAGGTCAAGGCGGGGGGAATCAATATGGGCGGCGGCGATGTTCACACCGGTCTCCAGGCCCTTACTGCCCATAACGGCAAGCATGATAGCCTTGCCCCGGTTGATGCGGTAGATGCGGTCACCGGGCTTGAGCGTCATGCCCCGCTCATAGGGCCTAAAGCCAACTTTCTCGATCAGCTCAAGGGTATAATCCACGCACTCACGCTCGGTCTTGCCCCGGTCAAGATAGGTTTTGTACCCGGAACAATAGTCCTCCATGGCGCAGTCGACCTCGGGCTGCTGAACGTCGTAACCGTTCTTGCGCTGGTAAACCAGAGACTTGCGCAGCTGCTCCCCACGGGAAAGCTCTTTATTATCACTCATCGTTAACTTCCTCCTCAGGTATTATGGTTGATTAATTTATAAAACAGTTCCTGCGCCTGCCGTGCAAACGCCTGCGCATCGGTGCAGTCATTGTATAAAACATAGTCACAGTTTTCCCGAAAAAACAAATCATCCTTCTGGGCCGCAACACGGGAACGGGCGTAGTCCTCAGATATGCCCTCCCGCAGACAAATACGCCTGACCCGATCCTCAACCGGCGCCAGCACGGCAACGGTTGCATCACAGCTTGCGGCAAGACCGCTTTCGATAATCGTGATCCCGTCCACTGCCGCCGCCGGTGCTCCGTCCTGTTTCGCCTGTTCCAGACGCTTTTCCACCGCCCGCCTGATATAGGGCCGCACAATGTCGTTCAGCCTGGACAATGCCTGTGGATCTGCAAAAACCACAGCGCCAAGCTTTTTACGGTCAAAATTGCCTGCATCATCCCTAACCGGGCCAAAGGCTTGATAGAGTTCTTCCTGTAAAGCGGTATCACTTTTCAGCATTTGGTGGTAAATGGCATCGCAGTCAATGATAACACCACCCATGTGCTCCAGACAGTGAAGGGCAGTGGTCTTTCCCGCCCCGGTGGGGCCGGTAATGCCGATTACGAGCATGTATATCAACTCCCGACAACCTAAGCTCAGTATAAGCAGAATTGCAAAAAAGAACCCGAACAATCGCTTACAGCTCAATAATATGAAACCCTGCCGCCTTGCTCAGACGGTTGACCACTGCAAGGCCGATGCCCCCGTTGTCAGGGCATTGTGCCCAGATGGCAGTTACCTCTGTGTGATCAAAGGTACGCAGGGCGTCAAAAAGATGACGGGCCTGCTCTGCCTTGTCGGTGCTGACCCCCAGCCTTACTGTGTGATGTGCCGGGATCATATGGGCAAACAGTCCGGCCTGATCGTCAAAGCAGATGACGCCCTCGTCCGGCTGAATATGTCCCAGAATATAGTTGGCAGAAGCCTCCGGGTCACCCGACACAACGGTGACAGGCGCTTTCGGGGCGTAGTGCCGGTAAGCCATACCGGGAGCACGGGGCTTTTCTCCCTTTTTCATAGAGCGGGTCACCGCAGGGTCGACCTCAACCTGTCCCAGCACCTCTTCCAGCTGCTCCAGCGTGATGCCGCCGGGCCGCAGGAGCCGGGGCACGTCGCCGGTCAGGTCAATGATGGTGGACTCCACGCCCACATCACAGGGGCCGCCGTCCACAATGGCATCGACCTTGCCGTCCATATCCTCCAGCATATGCTGAGCAGTCGTGGGACTTGGTCTGCCCGAGGTATTGCCCGAGGGTGCGGCTACAGGTACCCCGGCCTGCTCAATGATCTGCCGGCAAAGCTCATGTCCGGGGCAGCGCACGCCCACAGTATCCAGGCCTGCTGTCACCACATCAGGCACAACAGCCGCCCGTGGCAGCACCATGGTCATAGGCCCGGGCCAAAACCGGTCAGCCAGTATGCGGGCATTTTGAGGCACATCCACGCAGTAGCGGTCGATCCAGTCCGCCGCTGGAATGTGGATGATCAGCGGGTTATCCTGCGGACGGCCCTTGGCCACAAAAATGCGGCTTACCGCATCCGGGTCCAGCGCATTTGCCCCCAGTCCATAGACTGTCTCGGTAGGTATACCCACAAGACCGCCGCTACGCAAAAGCTCGGCGGCAAGCTGTATGTCTCTGTTTGTCAGTTGTTTGGTCTTCACGTGCAAAACTCCAGTTACTCTTGTCCCATAACAAAGGCAATGATGTCCTTGGGATGGGCGGCAATATAGGTTGCCCCTTCCCCTTCCAGTTCTTTTCGGGTACGAAAGCCCCACAAAACCCCGCAGCTGTCAACACCGCCATTGCGAGCTGTTCGGATATCCACGTTGCTGTCACCAACAAAAAGTGTGTGCTCCGGCCTGGCCCCGATCTGAGCCATAACCTGATGCAGCGGCGCAGGATCGGGCTTTACCGGCATCTCAGGTACAGCACCCTGCACCATATAAAACACCCCGGGATAATAATGCTCCACAATAGGCAGCGCCGCAGAATGGGGTTTGTTAGTAAGTACCGCAATGGTCACACCCCGTCCCCTCAGGTCATCAAGCAGTTCCGGAATCCCCTCATAGGGGCGGGTCTTGTCTGCCTTATGAGCATGGTAGCGGGTATGAAACGCCTGTGTGACCTGCTCCCACACCGGCTCAGCCTTGGCCTCGTCCGGGGTTGCACGCTCCAGCAGCTTGATCACTCCGTTGCCCACAAAATAGCGGTAGGCATCCAGCGGATGGGTGGGCCAGCCGTTATTCTCCAGCACCCAGTTGCAGGCATCGGCCAGGTCCTCAAGGCTGTTGAGGATGGTACCGTCCAGATCAAAAACGACGTGTGTGTAGCGCATATCAATCGTATGCATTGATCACCATGGCGCCAAGCTCAATGGTAGTATCACGGGGGAAACCCACACGCATGACATAGCTCTTCACAGCGGACTGCGCAAGCTTGGGGTTGTGCTTTTCATCCTCCAGCTCAAGATCAATGCGGCCGCCCCGCTCTCCCATAGACTGGCCGCCATTCACGTAGCCGCCGTCCTCCATGACCTCATTGAGGCCCTCCACCACGTCCTCCAGCTTCATATCGGCCGGAAGGTCGGTATAGTGAATAAACATCTCCATTACGATACAACTCCAGTCTATAAACTACTGCTTCATCTCCGCCTGCTTCAGGCGCTCTGCCTGATCGGCGGTAACCAGCGCATCGATGAGGCCGCCAAGGTCTCCGTCCATGATGCTCTGGATCTGATACAATGTCAAACCGATACGGTGATCGGTCACACGGCCCTGAGGGAAATTGTAGGTGCGGATGCGCTCGTTGCGCATACCGCTGCCCACCTGACTGCGCCGCTGATCGGATTGAGCGGCGTTGAGCCGCTCCTGTTCCTGCTCATAGAGCCGTGAGGCAAGGATGCGCATGGCCTTGTCCCGGGTTTGGAACTGGCTGCGCTCCTGCTGACACTCCACCACCATGCCTGTGGGCTTATGGATCAGGCGCACAGCAGAGGACGTCTTGTTTACGTGCTGACCACCGGCACCCGAGGAGCGGAATACCTGCATCTCAATGTCCGCAGGATCAAGGGTAACATCCACCTCATCCATCTCGGCAAGCACCGCCACCGTAACAGTGGAGGTATGCACCCGGCCTCCGGACTCTGTCTCCGGCACACGCTGGACACGATGGACACCGCTTTCAAATTTGAGCCGTGAGAAAGCTCCAACTCCATCAATTGTAAAGGATATTTCCTTTACGCCACCAAGTTCTGTTTCACTTAGAGATGCCACCTGTGTTTTCCATCCGCAGCTCTCGGCATACATGGAATACATACGGTGAAGGCTGAGGGCAAAAAGCGCTGCCTCTTCCCCACCCACGCCGGCTCGGATCTCCACGATCACGCTGCGGTCATCATTGGGGTCTCTCGGCAGCAGCAGGATGCGAAGCTCCTGTTCCAAGCGGGCAATGTCCTCCTTTGCCTGCTTCAGCTCTTCCTGAGCAAGCTCCTTCATCTCCGCATCACTCAGCAGCTCCAGCGCATCCTCCTTGGCCCGACAGGCAGCAAGATAGGCCCGGTAGGTATCCATGAGGGGCTGCAGCTGGGACTGCTCCCGATTGAGCCGGGCGACCTGCTCCGGGTCGGAATAGGTCTCGGAGGCAGACAGCCGCGCCTGGATCTGACTGTATTTTGCTTCTACCTGTCTAAGCTTATCCAGCATGGCGATCCCCTCCTTCCTTCATACGGTCAATGATCCAGAACAAATGACTTTGCCAGGGCCAACGGCTCCCGAATGTGCATCCACAGTCCGGATTTAAAATGAGAATAGGGTGCGGCAAGGGTGGACACAGGGCCTTCATTGCCTGTGATCCGCCCCCAGAGCATCTGGGCACGGGCAAGATGAAAACCGTTTGAAACCAGCAGAACATCCTGTGTGCTCAGCCCCTGCTCTGCCATAAGCCGTGCGGTATTGGTCAGGTTTTGAAAGGTGTTGTGGGACTGATCCTCTACGAGAATTTTTCGAGCATCAACACCGTGTTCCACCAGATAATCATACATAACAGCAGCCTCGCTGGTGTGCTCGTCCGGCCCCTGACCGCCGCTGACAACGACCACGGTTTCCGGGTTAACCGACAAGTAATCCAACGCCTTGTCAAGCCGATCCTGCAGCAGGATGGACGGCCCCCACGGGTGTACCTGACAGCCCAGAACGATCATAGTCTCCGGCTGTCCCTCGACTTGATCTTTGGCACCGGTCAGCACGACAGACAAAAGCGAGGCGTAGAGGAGCAAACCGGCAAGGAGCACAGCAAGGAGAGCCCTTGCCCAGCGCGGCAGTCTTCTACGTCCGGTCATCCTCTGGCCTCCTCAAGCTCAGCTGCAAGTCTTTCCCATGTGCCGTACAGCTTAAGGATCTCCTCCTCCAGCGCTTCCCGCTGTTCATAAAGCTCCTGAAGCTTCAGATAATCGGAGGCCGCCTGCTCGATCTGCTCGGTAAGATCGAACATCTGCTCCTCTGCCTTGGCAACGGCCCGTTCGGCGGCGGCAACTTCCTTCTCCAGCGTTTTGGTGCCGCCGGGGCGTTTGGGTTTTTCCTTTACGACAGCGGGCTGGTTCACAGCAGGCAGCTGCTCGGTCTTTTTATTTCTGGCCTTGGCGGCCTGATATTCCCGATAGGTACCGCGGAAGTCCGTAATGGTGCCGTCCTGCAGCTCCCAAATGCGGGTAGCAAAACGGTCGATGAAATACCGGTCATGGGAGACGAACAGCAGTACGCCGTCATAGTCCTCCACGGCACCCTCGATCCACTCCCGGCTTGCAATGTCAAGATGGTTGGTGGGCTCGTCCAGAATGAGGAAATTGATCTTCTCATCCATGAGCATACACAGGCGCAGACGGCTGCGTTCACCGCCGGACAGGACACTGACCGGCTTGAAAACATCCTCACCTCTGAAGTTAAAGGCAGCAAGGCGGTTGCGTGCAGACTGGGCGGTGCAGTCCTGCTCGTAGATCATAGTATTGACCAGGGATCGCTCAGGGTGATCAAAGGTGACCACCTGAGGCAAATAGCCGATCTTTACCGTGGGACCCATGCGCAGCTTGCCGCTGTCAGCAGTCTCCTCGCCGCAGATGAGCTTGATGAGTGTGGACTTACCTGTGCCGTTATCACCAATCAGGCCAATGCGCTCACCGCCGATGATGGAAAGGTCCAGATCGTGGAACAGATGCTTATCCTCATAGCTTTTGGACAGTCCCTTGATGGTGAGAACCTCGTCACCACGAAACTCCCGCTCCCCAAATCCCATCTCCAGGGCTCGCTCCCGGGTGGGCTTGACCACGGTACGCATGCGTTCGATGCGCCGCTCCATGGATTTGGCCCGCCGGAACGTCTTATCCATGCCGGAATAGGCCCAGATACGCAGCTGCTCGGCAGCCTTTTCCAGCTGTTCGATCTTCGCCTGCTCCTTTTCGTACTGCTTAAGCCGCTCTTCGAAGCGGCGTTCCTTTTCCACAGCGTAGAAAGAGTAGTTGCCTTCGTAAAACTCTGCTCTCCCGTCCTGGATCTCGATAACACGGTTGACCACCTGATCGAGGAAATAACGGTCATGGGAGATGGCAAGCACAGTACCCTTAAAGTGGGACAGATACTCTTCCAGCCACTCCACCGCATGAAGATCCAGATGGTTGGTAGGCTCGTCCAGCAGGAGAACATCCGTATCCTCCAAAATCAGCCGAGCCAGATTGACCCGAGTTTTCTCTCCCCCGGACAGGCTGTCAAACAGCTGCTGACGCATAGCTTGAGAGATGACCAGACCGTTGCAGACTTTGTTCTTTTGCGTCTGAACGTCGTAGCCGCCGCCGGCCTGAAAGGCCGCCATAAGGGAATCATAACGGCGAAGGAGGATTTCGTCGCATCCTTTCTCCATAAGATGGGAGAGCGTTTCCAGCTCCCGTTCCATTTCCGCAAGTCTGCCGAAAGCCGTATCGAGGACGTCCTCCACCGTATAGCCGGCAGGATAAACGGGGATCTGAGAAATGAGGCCCAGACGCTTGCCCGGAGCGATCATCACTTCGCCCTCGTCCCAGTCCACTTCACCGGTCAGCATACGCAGCAGGGTCGTTTTGCCGCTGCCGTTTTTACCCAGCAGACCCACCCGTTCTCCCGTGTCAATCTGGAAGGTCAGACCGTCCAGTATTCGATTGCCGACCTCAAATTCTTTTACAAGGCCGGAAACTGAGATCTCTATCATATCATTATCTCCGTCCGCCCTCAGGCGGTGAGTTATTCCTGTGTGGTGATCTGCTTGAGATAGTCCACGATTTCTTCCATGGCCATGCCTCGGGAAGCCTTGACCAGGACCGTGCAGCCCGGCCGGATCAGCTGCTCCAGCACCGTCTTAGCCCCGTCCTTGTCCGGACAGTGAAGAACACGGGCGACCCCGGCCTTACGTGCACCTGCGGCAATGTGTTCGGCAAGCTGGCCTACGGCCACAAGGCAGTCAATACCCGCCCGGCCCAGGCACTCACCCACACCGCTGTGGAGCATGGGTGCCAATGCGCCAAGCTCAAACATATCGCCAAGCACGGCGATCTTATACTGACACTTTGTGTCGGCAAGCACCCCGATGGCGGCACGCATGGACTGAGGGCTTGCATTGTATGCATCGTTCAAAATGGTGATATCCTGCCCACGGCGCAGCACCGTCATACGCATCTTGGTAGGCTCAAACCGCAGGATACCCTCCCGGATCTGCTCGTCGGTCAGACCAAAGTGCTCACCCACAGCAGCCGCAAACAGAGCCGGATAAACCATATGCTTACCCAGAGCCGGGATGTCCATTTGAAACGATCCCTTGGGCGTGACAGCCCTGCACAGGATATGACCGTCCTGGCCGGAGGTGATCTCTTCCGCACGGAAAGAGCAGCCCTCCCCTGTTCCGCAAAGCACGCAGGGAACGCTTTGGGTCTGGGGCAGGGTGCTGAGCATCCCGTCGTCTCCGCTTACCACTGCAAAGGCATCGGGAGCAAGGTTATGGAACACCTCGCACTTGGCCTTGAAGATGTTTTCACGGCTGCCGAGGTTCTCTATGTGGGAGTCACCGATGTTGGTAATGACCGCAACGTTGGGCCGGGAGGCACGGCTGAGGAAGTCGATCTCTCCCGCCTGACTCATGCCCATCTCAATGACGGCGATGTCATAGCTGCTGTCCATGCGCAGGAGGGTCAAGGACATACCTTCCCGGCTGTTCATGTTGCCTTCCGTCTTGAGCACGTGATACTTGGTGCCCAGAACAGCGGCGATCATATCCTTTGTGGTGGTCTTGCCCACACTGCCGGTGACACCTACCACAGGGATGTCAAACATGGCCCGATACATGGCCGCAAGGTCACGCAGGGCACGCAGAGGGCTTGCCACCTTGATGTAGAACTTACCGGGAAGATAGCTGTCCCGCTCCCGGGCGGTAAAGCAGCCCGCCGCGCCGGCCTCCAGCGCCATATTGATATAGGCGTGGCCGTCGAAACGCTCTCCCGTCAGGGGAACGAACAGGCAGCCGGGCTCGATCTTTCGGCTGTCGGTGCTGACGCTGCCCACAGTGGCATTCTCGTCCCGGTAATCGCCAAGCAGCGTACCGTTGACCGCCTGAAGGATCTGACCTAATGTCAAACGTTCCATAATCAAACTCCTTTTTTACGTGCCTCCAGAGAGGAAAGGACAATTTGCTCGCAAAGCTGACCGTACTCAATACCCACAGCTGCGGCCTCCTGAGGCACAAGGCTGGTGGGTGTCATACCGGGCAGCGTGTTGATCTCAAGGAAATAGGGCGTACCCTCGGGGGTAACGATAAAGTCCGCTCTGGAATAGACGCACAGGCCGAGCGTCTCAAACACGCCACGGGTAGCAGCCGCCATGCGCTCCTCCCATTCCAGAGGGATCTGGGCGGGACAGACCTCGGTGGCTGCACCGGCCTGATATTTGTTGGAATAGTCATAAAAACCATCCTTGGGGATGATCTCAATGGGCGGCAGCGTCTTGCCGTCCAGAATGGCAACGGAAAACTCACGGCCGGCGATAAACTCCTCCAGCACCGTGCGTCCGCCGATGGCCCGGCTGGCCTCGAGCGCCCGACAGAGCTCATCACGGGTGCGGGCAATGTAAACACCGATGGACGAACCGCTGGACAGAGGCTTGACCACCACAGGCAACCGGGTGCGGGCCGCAATGTCATCCAGAGACTCTTGTGCACAATCGACCGTCTCCCACTTGGCAGTGGTCACATCCGGATGATTGGCCACAAGTCGCTTGGTCAGGTCCTTGTCCAGTGCCATGGCGCTGGACAGGTAATCCGAGCCGGTGTAAGGCACGCCAAGCAAGTCAAGTGCCGCCTGAACACGGCCATCCTCACCGCAGGTACCGTGAAGGGCCAGAAACACACAGTCGGCCATGGCACAAAGTTCCAAAACACCCTCACCAAATTGGGACGGAGAGCTGCCCCTGCGCTGAGCCTTTACCTGCTCCAGATCCGGAGCCTGCTTCGAGACTTTTTTAAAGTGGTCGGGGATCGGCGCATCAAAAAGCTCTTCCACAAGACCAACGCCGGTATCCTGCAGACCAAAATACAGATCCACGAGGGCCACACGGTGACCCCGGTCACGAAGGGCCTGACAGACCATGGAGCCGGAGCTGAGTGATACATTGCGCTCAGGACTAAGGCCACCGGCCAGAACAACGATTTTCATATAAACACCTCAAATTGGCATACTGATACATCTTATACGCTATCATTGTATTTTAGCACATCCCAACGGATTCCACAATGCTTTTCCCGGTTTTTCGCAGTATTTCCCACGCCTGCTCCTCCACTGCCTTCTGCACCTTTTGCCGCATGGGACATAGAATGACTCGGAAGCCAATTCCAACTCCAAATATGATCAGGAGGTATCACCATGCCTGAAAAGGTCGTGCCGGGCCCTGTAGCTGACGATGTCAGCATTCGGGAAGCCGTGTGCATACACACAAGAAAGATTTTTGATTCCTGTAAGGATAAAGACTGCATCGAGGATCTGCGGGTCTACCCCACCCGGGCATCTCAGGACGTCCTGGCCCACGCCTTGTCCGTCAAGCCCGGCTGTGCTCAGCTGCTCTCTGCCTACATCGATGTGGAGCCGGTCAGCTTCAACCGGGGCTTTTACACCGTAGATGTGCGCTACTTCTACCGCATCACGGCCGACGCCTTTGTAGGTGCTGCCCGGCCCGTGGAGGTTTCGGGTCTTGCCGTGTTTGATAAGCGGGTCATCCTCTTCGGCAGTGAGGGCAGCGCCAAGGTCTTCTCCTCGGACAGCTGCATGGACTGTGCCTGCTGCACCAGTATGCCGACTGCGGTGGTAGAGGCCGTTGACCCCATCATCCTCAATGTCAAGCTGGCCGATATGTGTGACTGCGGCGGCTGCGACTGCGGCATGGCAGAGGTCCCCGCCTGCATCTGTTCTGCTTTTGGCGGTGAGCTTGTGTTTGGCGGTGACTGCCGTCGCATGTATGTCTCTCTGGGGCAGTTTTCCATCATCCGCCTGGAGCGTGACACACAGCTGCTTATGCCCGCTTACGACTACTGCCTGCCCGACAAGGAGTGCCCCTGCGGCAGCGATGATGACCCCTGCGAGATCTTCCGTCATGTGAAGTTCCCGGTGGATGAGTTCTTCCCCCCAAATACCGCCTGCTCCTGCGCCGACAATTATAAGGACTTCAAGTGCGGCTGCCAAGGTTAAAGGTTAAAGTTTACGTCCTGCATCTTCGGGTGCAGGACTTTTTTTGCCAAAGTACCCTTGTCTTTTTTTTGTTTTTCCCTTACAATAGGGAAAATACCCGGCAAGGAGGTCTTGTCTTATGTCCCGAATCGGATACATCCAGAGCGATTTGGATCTCAAGCTTTTAATTCTCTATATTATGAACCGTGTAGCCGCTCCCATCTCCTTCAATCAGCTGCTTGATCTGGCCTTGTGCGATGAGGGTGTGGATTACTTCTCCATGACCCAGTCGGTCAGCCACCTTGTGGAGACCCAGCACCTGAGTCTGGAGGGCGAACTCTACTCCATCACCGAAAAAGGCCGTCACAACAGTTATATCTGTCAGGACAGTCTCCCCTACTCCGTGCGCAGCCGCTGTGACGCAAGTCTGGCCGTGCTTAACGCCCAGCTTCGCCGGGATGCTCAGGTACGGGGCAGCGTAATTCCCCGTTCGGACGGCACCTTCACCATCCAGCTCCATCTGGACGATGATGCCGGCAACCTGCTCAAACTGGAGCTGCTCACGCCCTCCCAGACCCAAGCCCAGCATCTCGTGGATCAGTTCAAAAATCATCCCGAGCAGGTCTACAACGGCATCGTCAACGCCTTGCTTGCCAATTTTGACGCACAGTCCGAATAACATCAAAACGCCGCCCGTCGGGCAGCGTTTTTTTACATAAGCGGCGCAAACAGGCGCAGGATACTGCG
>JAZOBP010000097.1:0-5642 GCA_045596065.1 Lawsonibacter sp.
GGCTGGACGCTGGGATCATTCTGCTTATGGTGGTGGTAAACGGGGTGACCTCCATCTCTCAGGAGGACAGCGCCCAGCGGGCCCTGGAGGAGCTGCAGAAAATGACGACTCCGGGCGCCACGGTGCTGCGGGGCGGCAAGACCGTTCGGGTAGACGCCGCCGAGCTGGTGCCCGGGGATGTGATCCTGCTGGAGGCAGGGGACCGGGTGCCGGCGGACGCCCGGCTTTTGGAGAGTGTCGGTCTGCACACGGACGAGTCTGCCATGACCGGAGAATCGGTGCCGGTGGTCAAGGATGCCTCAGCGGTGTTGTCCGAGGAGGCCCCGGCAGCCGACCGGAGCAATATGGTCATTGCAGCCACAGCCGTTACCTCCGGTCGGGGACGGGCCATAGTGGTGGCCACGGGTATGCACACCCAGATGGGCCAAATTGCCGGTATGCTGCTGGATACCCGACAGATCCAGACACCCCTGCAAAAGAAGATGGGGGAAATCTCACGGGTCTTGTCGCTCATCTGTCTTGGGGTATGCGGTGTGATGTTCGGGGTCGGACTGCTCCGGGGCAAGGGGTTGCTGGACATGTTTCTGGAGGCGGTCTCCCTTGCGGTGGCGGCTATCCCCGAGGGGCTGCCCGCCATTGTGAGCATTGTGCTTGCCATGGGCGTGGGCCGTATGGCAAAGCGAGGTGCCATCGTCAAAAAGCTGCCGGCGGTGGAGACGCTGGGCTGTGCCGGTATTATTTGCTCAGATAAAACGGGCACACTTACCCAAAACCGCATGACCGTGACCCGTATCTGGACGCCGGGGAAGGATCGGACACTGGCCCTGACCGTCGGAGCTCTGTGCAGTGACGCCCGGTTGGAGGAAACACCCGATGGGATACGGGTGCTGGGCGACCCCACGGAGGGAGCGCTGCTTATGGCTGCCCGTGAGGAGGGCCTGAGCCGGGAGGTGCTGGAACGGGAACTGCCCCGACAGGGTCAGCTGCCCTTTGACTCCGGGCGCAAGCTCATGTCCACCATACATAAAAAACCGGAGGGCGGCTGGCGCATCATGGTCAAGGGCGCTCCGGACGTGCTCGTGCAGCGGTGCACCGCCCTGTGGGGGCCGGGGAAGAAGCGGCTGACACCTGCTCTTGCCGAGCAGATCCTCACAGAAAATGAGTGCATGGCAAAAAATGCCCTGCGGGTGCTGGCGGTGGCCTTTCGTGATGTGGATGCGATGCCCGAGCTGCGGGAAGATGCGGTGGAGAGAGAGCTGACCTTTGCGGGCCTTCTGGGCATGATCGACCCACCCAGACCGGAGGTGCGGCAGGCGGTGGAGGTCTGCCGCAGAGCCGGTATCCGCCCGGTGATGATCACCGGAGACCACAAGGCCACGGCGGTTGCCATAGCCAAGGAACTGAACATCTTCCGTCCGGGAGACCTTGCCCTGACCGGCTCGGAGCTGGACTTTATGCCCCAGGGTCTGCTGGAGGAGGAGATCCATAAATTTTCTGTCTTTGCCCGGGTGACGCCGGAGCACAAGCTGCGCATCGTGCAGGCGTGGCAAAAGCGCGGTCAGGTCACCGCCATGACCGGGGACGGGGTCAACGATGCTCCGGCCCTCAAGGCGGCAGACATCGGCTGTGCCATGGGCAGGGCCGGTACGGATGTGGCCAAGGGTGCCGCCCATATGATCCTCACCGACGACAACTTTGCCACCATTGTCCGGGCGGTGGAGGAGGGCAGAGGCATCTACGCCAACATCCGCAAGGCCATCCATTATCTGCTCTCCTGCAACGTGGGTGAGATCGTCACCATTTTCGCTGCCACACTGATGGGCTTTGACCAGATGCCTCTGATCCCGGTACAGCTGCTGTGGCTCAATCTGGTCACGGACTCGCTGCCGGCCCTTGCGCTGGGGGTGGAGCCGGTGGAAGATGCGGTCATGACTCAGCCGCCCCGGGACGCCGGGCAGGGTCTGTTTACCCGCAGCTTTGCCCTGCGTCTTGGCTGGCAGGGGCTTATGGTAGGCGGACTGACCCTGCTGGCCTACTATCTGGGTCGGGCGGTCATGCCTGTGGCCGGGCTGGCGGCGGCTACCGCCAATACCATGGCCTTTGCCACGCTGACCCTCAGCCAGCTGTTCCATGCCTACAATGTACGCAGTGAAAGCCGGTCTGTGTTCTCGGTGGGTCTGCTGTCCAACCGGGCTATGAACAAGGCGTTTTTGGTGGGGTTCGCCATGCAGCTTGGGGTGTTGTGTCTGCCGCCTTTGCAGCGTATCTTTTCCGTTATCGCCCTTGGCCCCGTCCAGTGGCTGGCCGTTTTGGCACTGGCGGCGGCACCGATCCTCATTTGTGAAGCGGCCAAGGCGCTCAATCGGCAGTAAAAAAGCACTCCGATTTTGTCGGAGTGCTTGGTTAGACAGCCTTATGAGGGTGAAAACAACTCGTCCAGACATACACCGAGAATATCGGCAATGGCCAATAACTCCCGGTCAGAGACCTTGCGGTTTTGTCCTTCAATATCGGACAAAGCGGACTGGTTAATGTCAATGCCCCGAACCTGAAGCTGAGCCAGTAACTCGGTCTGCTTGAGGCCCTTCCGCTTGCGAAGGAGAACAATATTCTGGCCGACCAGATTGTCACAGCCGACGGCTTTACGTGTGGGCATGGAATTCACCGCCTAAATTATCTTTTTATCCGATTATATTTTCTCTAAAGCTTGAAGTTATTCGATAATCGGATAAAATAGAGAAAAGGAGGTGTTCCTGTGGAAAAAGATATATACAAAGAACTTTATTACAGGGCATTCAACGGCTATACAAAACTGTTGGAGGAAATCAAGGAGAAACAACAGGAGCTGGAGGACCTGTTTCTTGCTCTTAGTGATGAGACAGTGAAGCAGGAAACGTAAAAAAGAGGCACGCCGTACCGCGTGCGGCTTTTGTTCGCTCAGCGATCCTCTCGGAAGTAGTTCAGGCCCAGAGCCGCAGGCAGACCGGAGGCCTTGCTCTTGCGGATGGAGGTGGCCACCAGCACGATGGCGGTAATAATGAAGGGCAGAGCCTGATACAGCTGGGTCGGCACCTTGGCCAGCCAGCCCAGCACCTCTGGGAAGGCCAGAGCCAGAGAGGAGCCGGACACACGCAGGGTGTTGAAGAAGCCGAAGACGAAGGTGCCCAGAATGGCCATGGTGGGGTTCCAGTTTGCGAAGATGACCAGAGCCACCGCGATCCAGCCGTAGCCGTTGATCCAGCAGGCGCTGTTGAAGGAGCCGGACATATTCAGGCCCATGTAGTAGCCGCCAATGCCCATGATACCGCAGCCCAGCATGATGTGCAGATACTTGTAGCGCTTGATGTTGATGCCCACGCTGTCGGCGGAGGCAGGGTTTTCACCCACGGAGCGCAGACGCAGGCCGGGGGTGGTACGGTTGAGGTAGAACCACATGACCACAGCAATGACAATGCCCAGATAGACCAGAATGTTGTGGTTGAACAGGCCATGGCCAATCACCGGGATCTGGGACAGACCGGGGATGGCCACATCGGCAAAGCCGTTCTGGATGCTGGAGTAGTTGCTCATGGTGGGCCAGGACACGGCCTTGATGGCGTTGCCCACAAAGAAGTACATGCCCACACCAAAGGTGGTCAGGGTCAGGCCGGTGATGTTCTGGTTGGCCTGCAGGCTGACGGTGAGGGCGGCAAAGAGCAGGCCCATAAGGGCGCCCATGCCGAAGGCGGTGAGGATGCCCACCAGCAGGCTGTTGGTGTAGCAGCCGATCACGTAGCCGAAGATCGCACCCACAGCCATGATGCCTTCCACGCCGAGGTTGAGGCTGCCGGATTTTTCCACCACGATCTCGCCCACGGTGCCGTAGAGCAGGGGGATGTTGTAGACCACAATGTTGTGGATGAAGGTGGTAAGGACGCCAAGCTTATCCATTTCCATCGGTGGAGCCCCCTTTCCTGGTACGTACAATGCGGAAGCGGATGAAGAAGTCCGCCGCCAGAATCAAAAACAGAACTGCGCCCTGAAGCATATCGGCAAAACTGGAGTCCACCTGCTTAAAGGCGGTGGCGGCCTGTGTGGAGCCAAAGTGCAGCACGGAGATCAGGGCAGAGACCACAAAGATGATGGGGGTGCTCAGCTGGGACAGCCATGCAACCACGATGCCCGTCCAGCCCACATCGTCGGTGATGGCGGTGGACAGGGTACCGGCGGTGCCGACCTTAAAGGCGGCGGCAAGGCCGATGAGACAGGCAGAGAGGAATACGGTGCGCAGCACGATGGAGTTGACCTTCATGCCGGCATAGTGGGCGGTATTGGCGCTGTCGCCCACCACGTTGATCTCGTAGCCGCGCTTGGTGTACTTCAGATACACATAGACGGCGGCGCCCACCACAAAGGTGAGGATCACGCACACGTTCAGACCGAAGCGGCCCAGCATGATCTTGGGGAAGGAGGCCAGATTGGCAAAACTCTCAAACACGGGGCGGGCGGACTCTTTCTGGAGGAAGAAGTTCCAGTCGGCCTTGGTCTCGCCCAGAAAAACCAGCACATACAGGGCCACATAGTTGAGCATCAAGGTCATGAGGGTCTCGTTGGTGCCGAATTTGACCTTGAGTACGGCAACAAACGCACCGTACAGGCCGGCGGCCAGCATGGCAGCCACGCACATGAGGATCAGCACCAGCCACTGGGGGAGAACGCCGCCCAGCTTGAGGGCCACGGCGGCGGCGGAAATGGCGCCCAGAATGAACTGACCCTCACCGCCGATGTTCCAAAAGCGCATCTTAAAGGCCAGAGACAGGGCCACCGAGGTCAAAGCCAGTGGGACAAAGACCTTCAGGTAGTTTTCAAAGGCACGGAAGGCGTATTTGTTGCCCACGGTGCCCATGGTAAACATACGGCCATAGTAGGCCAGGGGATCTACGCCCATGGCCAGCAGCAGCAGACCGCCCAGAGTCAGGGCGGCAAGGATGGCTCCCACGTAGAGAAGAGCCTTCTGCCACCAGGGGCAGGCGTGTCGCTTGACAATGTGAAAACGCATAAATCAGCGCTCCTCCTCTCGTGCAGAATCCAGATGATCCTGAGTGATCTGGGTATCCTTTGCAATACCGGCGGGCTTGTCCTCGTACTTGTCGGTGAGGTCCAAAGCACCCGTCATCATCAGACCAAGCTCTTCCTTGGTGGTTTTGTGAGCGTGAACCACGCCCATGACCTTGCCGTGGCAGAGCACCATGATCTTATCACACAGGGCCATCATGACGTCCAGATCCTCACCCACAAACAGGATGCCGACGCCGTCCTGCTTTTGGCGGTTGAGGATGTTGTAGATGGCGTAGGAGGAGTTGATGTCCAGGCCGCGGACGGGGTAGGCGGTGACCAGAACATTGGGGCCGGCCTTGATCTCACGGCCAAGCAGCACCTTCTGCACGTTGCCGCCGGACAGACGGCGCACCGGCGTCTCGGTGGAGGGGGTGACCACCTCCAGCTCTTCAATGACCCGGCGGGCGTCCTCACGGCCGGCCTTGCGGTCCACAAAGGGGCCCTTGGTGTCGGCGTAGTTTTTGAGGATCATGTTCTCGGTGATGGACAGGGAGGGAGCAAGGCCCATGCCCAGACGGTCCTCGGGGATGAAGGACATAGAGATG
>JAZOBP010000098.1:0-7239 GCA_045596065.1 Lawsonibacter sp.
CAAAAAATATGGCGGACGCGAAGATCAGCGTATTGGCGTCAGCCTTGTGGGGGTGAAAGGATGACCTACTGCAAGATCAACGGCACTTCCTTTGATGTGGGTGTGGCGATCTCTGAATACGAGCGCTCACTGGACATCCTGCATGGTGAGAACGCTGGGCGTGTTATGACAGGCACGATGATCCTCGATCCCATCGGCGCATATCTCGGTCGGGCAATTACCTTTTTCCGCAAGGGAGACAAGTACCAGGAACTGGACGCCCTCTGGGACTTCCTTGTGGCGCACTCCCTGGACAGAAGCGGTGTACTGCTGGAGGCCGCTGATGGTCAGAGCACCATCTCATTCCAAGCCTATTACAGCGGCACAACTCAGAAGCTCGAGAAGGTAGAAAATGGCGTCAACTATTGGGGCGAGTTCAAAATGTCTTTTATCCCCATAGAAGCGCAGGTGAAGCCCAAATGAGCTTGACCTATATCCTGTATCGTGATGTCGCACCGATGGCAGAAAGGGACGCCTCCCCCCTCTCCATCGATGCGACTTCTTTTTCCAACGTCGGCACCTTGGCTCGTGGCGTCCGCCCCGGCAAGATCGCCACGCTGGAGGAGGGCCAGTGGGCATTGAGCGGAGATTATCGCTTGATGCGAAATCAATCGATTGCATTTTGGTCGGAGAATTTAAGCGACGAGGCCTGCGGCTTTGATGCACCTCCGACCATCGAGGTCTCTTTCAGTCAGCAGCATACTGCCCCCGGCCTGACCTTCGAGTTCGACCCGGAGGGCGGAAACCATACCGCCCGGCTGAATATCAAGTGGTACCGGGCGGAGAAGCTGCTTGCGGACGTTGATTTTCAGCCGGACAGCACGGAGTATTTCTGCCAGCAGGCTGTGGAGGCCTTTGACAGGATCATCATCACGCTGCAGCAGACCCATCTCCCTTACCGCCGGGCGAAGATCAACCGCATCTCCTTTGGCCGGAACCGGAGTTTCGGCATGGAGACACTGCGCTCGGCCTCTGTCATCCGGCAGAGCAATCTATTGTCTGCCGAGATCCCCGTCTCCACGCTGGACGTGAGCATTGACGACCACGGCGACCTGGGCTTCATGTTCCAGCGCAAACAGCCAGTTGAGGTATGGAACGACGATGCCCAGCTTGGCGTGTTCTACATCACAGAACACACCCGGACGGCGGCGAGCCTTTACTCTCTCAACTGCCACGATGCATGGGGCGTCCTGGACGAGGCCCCCTTCTCCGGTGGCGTCTACGATGCCGTGTCGGCAGTGGAGATCCTCCGGAGCATCATCGAGCCGGACTTCGAGCTGGACACCTCTGCTGTCACTGACACCACCCTTACCGGCGTCATCCTTGCCTGCACCCGTCGGGAGGCTGCCCAGCAGGTGCTTTTTGCGGCCGGCTGGCTCTCTGCCACCGACAGCGGAAATGGCGTCCGGGTGTTTTCTCTGGACACTGCACTGAAGGTCATCGAGAAAAACAGGGTCTACAGCGGCGCTTCGTCCTCTGTGTCGGCTTTGACCACCGAGGTGAGGGTTACGGCACACTCCTACACAAAAAACGCTCAGGGCGGCGTAAACGTGGCCGGAGCGAGGTATGAGGACACCACTTCCGTTTTTACCGTGACCAACCCGGCTGTTAGCGCAAACGACAAAGCCTCCATTGTGGAGGTCACGGATGCCACGCTGGTATCCCCGGACATCGGTCAGGCGGTCGCACAGCGTGTCTTTGACTACTACCAGCTTCGCCAGCGGGACACATCCAGAGTGGTGTGGTCAGGGGAGCGCGTGGGCGACTACGTGCAGCTGCCCACAATCTGGGAGGCCGTCCACGCCGGGTATATCGAGAAAATGACCATCAAGCTCTCCAATACGGTGGCAGCAACGTTGGAGACGCTCGGACCGGCATAGGAGGTGTCAAGAGATGCTTGACATGATTACAGACCGCACCCTTGAAGACGTGCTCCTCGGCAACAAGAAAGGCGTCTACGGCGCCGTCGACCTCAACCGTGTCGGCGAGGCCATCAACCACGTGGCCGCCCGGCTGAGGGCCGCCGGCAACAACATCGAGGTCTCACCCAAGGCTGACTGGGCACGAGAGGACATCCCCACTCCTGCTCAGATGGTCCACTACCTGGAGCAGATCCAGAAGGTCCGGGATGTACTGGCGGTCTATCAGACCACCCCGGCCGTCCCGGCTGACATGGAAGATCTGACTCACGGCGAGGCCAACGACATCGAGAAGATACTGGTCGACATTGACCAGCTGATAACAAACATGATCGCCGCCTACTACTACAGCGGTGAATTGTACGGAGGTGAAGTGTAATGGAAGACAGAGTGCCTAAGTACCCGGGGCGAGTTTTGCTGACCCCGGAAGACGGCTCTGCACCGTTCTATGCAACAATGGAGAGGGCAGACGAGCCGACCCAGTCCGGAACGCCGCTTAACAAAAGTACATTGCTCTCCGATGAGACGGCAGCGCTTCTTGCTCTGCCACAGGACGACCCAAATGTAAACGATGCGCTCGCTATGCTCGGGGAGGGTGACAAAACCACTCTCTGTATGGAGAAGATCACCACGAGTCAGACATGGATTGCGCCTAATGACATTGTAGGCCACACAAAGGCTTATGTTTTTGGTGCCGGCGGTGGTGGAGGCTACGGCAGTGGCTCCACTGGAGGAGGCGGTGGAGCCGGTGGACACCTCACCGTAGGAGAAGTCGCCGTTAGCCCAAACGAAGAAATCACTTCGATTATCGGCGCCGGTGGTGCCGGTGGCACCAGTGAGAGCACAAACGGTGAGGCTGGAGGCAACAGCAGTTTTGCTGGCATTACCGCACAAGGCGGTGGTGGCGGATTTGGCAATGGTACTGGTGGCTCTGGTGGCTCTGGTGGAGGAGCCGGTGGTATTAAAAGGAGCGTCACGACAGCAATCGGATGCAATGGGGGTTCCGGCTCCTATGGTGGCGGCGGTGGTGGTAGTACCACCAGCGAGGTATCATCGGAAACCTCTGTTGGTCTGGGTGGCGATGGAGGAACCTTTGGCGGCGGCGGTGGAACGGCGTTCGGGCGTTCGGCCAGTGGTGCCGGTGGTTCCGGTGGCCTATACGGTGGCAACGGTGGTGGCGGTACGTATGGTGCTGTCGTAAACTCCGAGCCGGGTAAAACTATTGTTGGCCTATCGAAAGAAGAATATATGCTGTTCAACATGAGCGGCGATCCCACGACCAAATCCGCTACAGGAGTCGATGGTGTCTGGGCTGGCGGCGGTGGTGGTGGCTATGGTTCATCGGGTGGAGGATATAACTCTTATGCCGGCGGCGGTGGCGGTGGCTATTTGGCTCCCGGCGGCACAAGCTTTGTGCCCGATACTGATAAATCGTATGACTATGTTGGGGGACACTCCGGTGCCGGTGGTGGCGGTTTCGGACCGAACGGCAAAGGTGGCTCGGGGTCGTGGTGTCTTGACTCTCAATCGGGCAGAGTATCCGCTGCTGGTGGTGGCGGTGGCGGCGGTATCGAACCGGGCGGCAATGGTGGTTATAGGATTAGCACCACCTCGGTTATTTCTCCAACAAAAGGTGGTGTAGCTGCTGGTGGTGGCGGTGGTGCCGGTAGTGCCGCTGGTGCTGCTGGTGGCTCAGGTATCGTGGTCCTGTTCTATCGTAGGAGGTCGGTTCTGTGAGATACGCAATTTACAACAAGGCTGGTGAAATCACAAACACTTTCGTTTGTGACAGCCCCGATTTTGCAGCCAAACTCGGCGGCGTAGAATTTCCTTACCCGGAAGTTTCGAACGATCCCACCCCTTCCCCCTCCCCGTCTGAACAACGCGAGGCCGCTTACAACACCCAGGCTGTCGTTGAATGGGACAGCTGTCTACTTACCGTTACCGAGGCGGCCCAGCTCTGGCAGTATTACGCCGCAGAGGGCAACGAGAAGGCCGCCCAGCTGCAGGACCTGATTGCCGCTGCCAAGCAAACCATCCGGGAGCAGTTCCCGGACGAGGAGGAACCGACATGATTCGTTTTGACAACTGGATTCTCACCCACGACGGCGAGATCATCGCCCAGCAGTTTGACCACCTCACACGCAGCATTACCATCACCGGCGACATTCCTGCCGGCTGGTCCTGGGAGCTGTATGTGGAGGCGGAGGGGAACCTGGACATTATCCCTCTGGAGGCGTCTGTGGGTGCTCTGAGCGTCGTTTTAACCAAGGAGCAGGTGTCTATCCCCGGCTACTACACAATGCAACTGAGGGCCACTCAGGGCGATCTGGTGCGTCATACCAACCTCTTGGAGCGCATCTATATCCCCCGGTCCCTGTCCGGCGACGCCCACTGGCCGGAGCTGCCCACCGCCTTTAGCCAGATGGAGGCGAGGGTCAAGGCCGATGCCGACCGGGCGGCGGCCGCATCTGCACACCCTCACGTCATCGGTGAGAACGGTAACTGGTGGGAGTGGGACGGCTCTGCGTATGTGGATACAGGCTTGCCGAGCAGGGGCGAGGATGGCCGGGACGGCAAGGACGGTACGACTGGTCCGGCAGGTCGGGATGGTGCCAACGGATATACGCCTGTTCGTGGCGTGGACTACTGGACGCCGGAGGACAAGCAGGAAATGCTTTCCGCCGGCAACACCCTCTACGCCAACGCCCTGCAGGGCACAGCCAGCGGAACCGCCATCCGGCTGGACGATGTCAGCCCGCTGGAGCATGGCGTGTCCGTTAAGGTCAGCCGCAAGAACTTGTGGTCTCTGGGGGCGGTGGGGGCGGATTTTCCCGGCACCTATACCGGCACCGGCATTGACCTGTACGCACCCTGCCCGGTGACGGTGAGCTATACGCCGTCGGAGGACTTCGCCGTATCTAAGGATATCTGGCGCTGTGAAGTGAGCTTTGCGTCCGGCGAGAAGGGTTATATCCTGGACAGCTCTGCCGTTAAGGCCAGCACCTTCAAGGGTACGCCGGAAAACCCCATTGTGTCCGTGGTGTTCCGTGGTTACAACATCACCGCAGGAACGATCAACGACATACAGGTGGAGCTGGGGAGCAGCGCAACCACCTACGCACCCTATGTCCCCGACCTCACGGCTCTGCCGGTTCGGGTCTGCGGCAGCAATCTGTGCGACGAGGCATTTGTGGACGGAATTATCGCCGGCAAGGAAGAGCCCAAATATAGACGCTGGGTCTTTGACTTGCCGGCCGGCACCTACACCTACTGCTTTGCCCAGGAGGTATATATGCAGGGGGCAACGGTGGACACCCAGATCATGATAAAGACCTGTGCCACCTTCACCACCCCCGGTGGAGAGCAATCGATGCAGTTTCGTATGTCGGTAAACGACACGAGCTGGGATGAGAGCAATCACCTCATGGTGGTGCCGGGCATATACACGCAGGACACCATGCCGGCCTATGAGCCCTACACCGGTGTAGAGTTGACCCCTGCGGAGGATGGAACAATCAACGTACCATCCACCCCGGTTATGACCATGTGGACGGACAACGAGGCTGGAGTACTGGACTGCGAATACAACCGGGACATCAACAAGGCCTTTGCGCAGCTGACGCAGGCTATTCTTTCTTTGGGAGGTAACATCTAATGTTCAGTATGAGAAACTTTGTCAAGGACGGCTTTTTGAGGGCCGTAGGTAAAATGGCGGACTACCAGATCATCCTGAACGCCGCCGCCTGGCATGAGAAGGGCGTGCTGACGATCGAGGATCTGGAGGAGATCCAGAACGCTGTTATGCCCATGAAGGAGGCCACGGACGAGGCCGGGGAGGTGAGCGAGTGATGATTGAGACCATATCCATCGGTCTGGCCTGCACGCTGCTGGGTCTGCTGATCAGCTACGCCGCTTTTTCCCGTAACAAGTCCAAGGATGACAAGAGCGAGGGCCAGCAGAGCGGGCAGATGCTGTCCGAGCTGGGCTACATCAAAAGCGGCATCGACGACATCAAAGTCGAGCAGCGGGAACAGCGCAAGATCAACACCGAGACGGCCACCGCGCTGGCGCGGGTGGAAGCAAGCGCAAAGCAGGCACACCGCCGCATTGATCAGATCGAGGGCCGGGTGTATCCCGGCCACGAAGGAGGAAATTGAAATGAAAGAAAGACTCTTCAAGCTGCTGACGGTGAAGAGCATCGTCACCGTGGCTCTCACGGCGGTTTTCGCTGTGCTGGCACTCCGCGGTGCGGTGACTGCCGACCAGTTTCTCACCGTGTTTTCGGTGATCATCGCTTTTTACTTTGGAACCCAGCACGAGAAGAAAAACGCTGAAGTGAAATAAAGGAGGAACATAACTATGGACGCCAACTACATCTACAACATCTTCGAGACCGCCACCAAGAGCGACCTGCCTCTGGACATCGCTCTGGCGAACCACTCCTGTGCCAACCCTCTCCCCGAGGGCATGGACAAGAAGGCCACCATGGACTTCATCAACCTGCACTATGACCCCCTGTGGCGTGCTTACCAGACCGGCAACCGTAAGCTGTTTGCCGACATTCTGGCCGTGTGCGAGAAGGGCAACGAGCATGAGATCGACGCCCTGGAGCGCGCCTATGCCACCGGTAACGAGAAGCTGATCGCGGAATACGAGGCGCGATATGGCCAGAGCGTCTGATCTGCTGGCCTTGGCTCGGGGGGAGCTCGGTGTGACCGAGTCTCCCCGGGGCAGCAATAAGGTCAAGTATAACGACGCCTACGGCGGCGGGCCCAAGGCGTGGTGCTGCGTGTTCATCTGGTGGCTGTTCAGGATGGCCGGGGCGTCGGAGCTGTTCTACGGCGGCAAGAAAACCGCCTACGCCCCCACACTGCTGGCCTATCATCGAAAGGCACGGCAGTTCGTGAGCGGGGACTACGAGCCGGGAGACGTCATTTATTTTGACTTCAACGGCAACGGCACCCCTGACCACGTGGGTATCTGCGAGGAATGGGACGGCACCTACATCACCACCATCGACGGCAATACCGGCGAGGGTAACGAGGCCAACGGCGGGGCGGTCATGCGCCGCCGCCGGCATAAGAAGTTTATCTGTGGGGCATATCGCCCTGCCTAAAGTCGGAGGCCAAGCGGTCTTAGGAAGACAAATGTCTTAGCCAACTCCTTGGCCCACAGAACGACATGGCTACGATCCGACTTGTAACGAGGCCAACGGCGGGGCGGCCATGCGCCGCCGCCGGCATAAGAAGTTTATCTGTGGGGCATATCGCCCTGCCTA
>JAZOBP010000099.1:0-8695 GCA_045596065.1 Lawsonibacter sp.
GATCCCGTCGATCTGACCCCGGGCGGTTTTCAGCAGCCGGGTGATCTCCTCCCGGTCAGCCTTCACCGCACACTCACCACCTCGTAGCCGGCCTGAGTCACGGTGTCCACCAGCACCTGATCGGCCACCTCCGCACAGACAGTGACAGTGGCAGACTTACCCTCCAGGCTCATTTCTACCGCACTCACGCCCTCTACCTGAGCCAGCGCCTTCTCCACACGGCCGGTGCAGTGCGTGCACATCATGCCCTCGATGATCATGGTCTTTTTCATAGTCGTTTGCTCTCCTTGTCTGTTGTTATTTATGTCCGGGCAGCTCTCTGCACCGGCATCACACGTTTTGAACCTGCTTTTAAAAAACCGCAGCCGCAGGGCGTTGGACACCACACAAACCGAGCTCATGCTCATGGCTGCAGCGCCAAACATGGGGTTGAGCTGCCAGCCCAGCAGAGAGAAGAACACCCCTGCCGCCAGAGGAATACCCAGACTGTTGTAGAAAAAGGCCCAGAAGAGGTTCTGCTTGATGTTGCGCATGGTTTTACGGGACAGCTCCACCGCAGCCGCTGCGTCCAGCAGGTCGGACTTCATCAGCACAATGTCTGCACTTTCCATCGCCACATCGGTACCGGCCCCAATGGCAAGGCCCACGTCAGCCCGAACGAGTGCCGGGGCATCGTTGATCCCGTCGCCCACCATGGCCACCCGCTTACCCTGCTCCTGCAGACGGGCTACTGCATTCTGCTTGTCCTCCGGCAGTACCTGAGCTATGACCGAGGTGATACCCAACTGCCCGGCAATGGCCCGTGCGGTACGCTCGTTATCCCCGGTAAGCATAACGACCTCAAGGCCAAGCTGCTCAAAGGCCTTTACCGCCTGTGCGCTGGTGGGCTTAATGGTGTCTGCCACGGCAATGACGCCCAGCAAGCGTCCCTCACAGGCAAAGTACAGGGGTGTCTTGCCCTGTTCACTCAGCGCACGCACCCGGGCATCAAAGTTTTGGATCTGCACTCCGGACTCCTCCATGAGTCCACGGTTTCCTCCCAGGCACAGTTTGCCATCAAAAAATGCTTTTACGCCTTTTCCATGAATGGCTGTAAAGTCTTTTACCTCTACAGAGTCAACAGCCAGTTGGCTGCATTTTTCCACGATGGCAACCGCCAGAGGATGCTCCGAGCCCCGCTCCAAACTGACTGCTGTACGCAGCAGTTCCGTCTCATCCTCCCCCGGCGCAGGGAGAACATCCGTCACCACAGGCCGCCCCTGAGTCAGCGTACCCGTCTTGTCCAGTACCACCGCATCCACCCGGCACAAAAGCTCCAACGCCTGAGCGGATTTGATGAGGATTCCGTTTTCCGCTCCCTTGCCCGTGGCCACCATGATGGCCACCGGTGTAGCCAGGCCCAGAGCACAGGGGCAGGAGATGACCAGCACCGCCACCCCGGCTGTCAGGGCACGGGTTATGTCTCCGCCGGTCACAGCCAGCCAAACGCCCACCGTAACAGCCGCAATCGTCATGACCACGGGGACAAAAACTCCGGCCACACGGTCTGCAAGCTTGGCAATCGGTGCCTTGGAGGCCGAGGCCTCCTCCACCAGTCGGATCATCTGGGCAAGGGTGGTGTCCTCCCCCACCCGAAGAGCCTCAAATGTGAAGGTCCCGGACTTGTTGACGCTTGCCGCCGCCACCCGGTCACCTGCCGCTTTGTCCACCGGCACCGACTCGCCTGTCAGAGAACTGCAGAGCTGCCCTCTACGATCACGCCATCCACCGGAATGGCCTGACCGGGACGGACCACAATACGGTCCCCTACCCGTACCTCCTCCACGGGGATCTGCACCTCCCGCCCGTCACGCAGAACACCGGCCATCTTGGGCGTCAAGTCCATCAGCCGGGTAATGGCTTGCGACGTCTTGCCCTTGGACCGGGTCTCCAGATACTTTCCAAGCGTGATGAGGGTCAGGATCATGCCGGCGGACTCGAAGTACAGATCCATGTGATACTTTGCCGCCAGCTCCATATCCCCGTGCCCCAGCCCCCACGCCATGCGGTAGATGGCAAATATGCCGTACACCACCGCTGCCGAAGATCCTACGGCGATCAGACTGTCCATATTGGGCGCCCGGTTGAACAGCGTCCGGAAGCCCACCTTGAAGTACCTGTCATTTACATACAGGATGGGCAGGGTAAGCAGCAGCTGGGTCAGACCGTAGGCCACGGCGTGTTCCATTCCGGTCAAAAATCCGGGCAGTGGTGCGCCAAGCATATGGCCCATGGCAATGTAGAACAGCGGCAGCATAAATACGAAAGACCAGATCAGCCGCCGCTTCATTTGGGCAAGCTCCTGCTCCATGGTGGTGCTGCTTTTCTCCGCAGCTTTGCTCTTCGCCCCGGCTGCAGAGGCTCCATATCCTGCCCCGGCCACCGCCTGCACGATCTCCGCCTGCCCCAGCACCGCCGGGTCATAGTCCACCATCATGCTGTTGGACAGCAGACTGACCGATACTCCGGTCACCCCCGTCAGCTTGCTCACAGCCTTTTCCACATGGGCGGAGCAGGCCGAACAGGTCATGCCCGTTACCTTAAATGTTTGCTTCATGGTTCACCTCACAATACCACCCCCCAGGGGTGGGGTATATTCGTATTCTATCACACCGATCACGGATGTCAAGGGCAAGAAAAACACCCGCTGAACGTCAGCGGGTGTTTTATGGCTTCCGGCTGGGAGCCGTGTCTGATTCAGGCGTGATGCTCCACCATGTCCCGGTCACGGAACAGCAGAGTGATGCACCATACCGCCGCAAGACCCACCAGCGTGTAGACCACACGGCTGAACAGGGCCGCAGAGCCGCCGAAGGCAAAGGCCACCAGGTCAAAGCCAAACAGGCCAACGCTGCCCCAGTTCAGGCCGCCAATGATCAGCAGCGTAAGGGCAATTCGATCCATGATCACTTCCGTTTCCCTCCTCTTTACGGTGATCCGCTTGTAGCATTTCCCGTCCCGCAGCAGACTATACCCGCAAAAATGCCAAAAGAGCCACAGCATAACTGTGACTCTCCTCTTTGCTTAAAAGACCCCGCCCTGGCCGTGTGGACCCGTTTAAAACCTGCACGTTGGCAGGTGGGTCGCCTCCACTGCGCTTTTCTGCTTCCAACGTCCGACTGACCTCAAAGGGGGTCGGGAGGCCTGCAAGCCACGCCGTGAGGGGGCGTCCCGTTTAAAAAATGTGGGTTTAAAAGAGCCCATCACGCACCGAGCAGGAAAAGGTACTTATTGCGCTGCCATCCGGCAGATCATTCTTCCTCGTCAGCAAAGATGCGTTCCATGAACTGTTCGTACACTTCCTGCTCTTCCTCTTCGCTGTCCAGAGTGGAGAACAGCTCCTCGCCGTTTTCCTCGATGACCTTCATGATGACCATACCGTATTCTTCGTCATCGGGGTCTACGTCCACGACCTCGCCGTCCTCGCCCTCTTCCCCGGCTATAGCAGGGAAAAAAGCCATGTAGATCTGGCCGTTATACTCCATTGTGTCCAGATGCTCCAATTCAAATTCGTTGCCGTCCTCATCGGTTACGGTGATGAAATCAGGGCCGAACTCTTCGCTCATTGTCAGCCACCTCCTGTTTGGTTGCTTTTATTTTACCCTGCCCCGGACAAAAATGCAATAGCGCACCCTGTCAAATTTTGATTTGTTGGCCGTGTTCCCTCAAGTTGCCCGTCCGGGGTGGACAACACCGGATTTTATGGTATAATAACATTGAGTGTGTATGTGTACACCTTTATTTATTGTCAGCATTTGTTACTACTGTGATCGGGAGGTTTTCTTCCATGTCTATACCTGATTTCAGACGCCCGGCTTCTGCCTCCGGCTCCGAGCCCCGGCGTTCCCGTCGACGCAGAAAGCACCGTTCTCCTCTGCAGACCCTGTTAAAGGTGGCAGGTACCCTGCTGCTGGTAGGTCTGACCACCGGCGTGCTGCTGGCCTGCTTTGCCGCCGTTTATGTCAAGTCTGTCATCATTCCCATGACCCCTCTTGATCTGAACAACTTTAACGCCGGCCTCAACTCCGTGCTGTACTACACCGACGATGCCGGTCAGCACCACGAGCTTCGCACCCTCCACGGAGACGAAAACCGCATTTGGGTCACCTATGACGAGATCCCCAAGGACCTGATCAATGCCACGGTAGCGATCGAGGATCAGCGTTTCTGGACCCACTCCGGCGTGGACTGGAAGCGTACCGCCGCCGCCGTGCTCTATATGTTTACCGGACAGGATATTCAGGGCGGCTCCACCATCACCCAGCAGCTGATCAAAAACATCACCACCTACAACGACACTACCGTCAAGCGCAAGGTGGTGGAGATCTTCCGTGCGCTGGAGTTCACCAAAAACTACAGCAAGGAGACCACACTGGAGTGGTATCTCAACTATATCTATCTGGGCCGTGACTGCGACGGAGTCTATACCGCCGCCTATAAGTACTTCGGAAAGCCCTTGAGCCAGCTGACCACCGCCGAGTGCGCAAGTCTCATTTCCATCACCAACAACCCCTCCCTGTACGATCCGTACACCAACCCCGAGAACAACCTCAAGCGCAAGAACCTCGTCCTGCGTGCCATGTACGAACAGGAGTATCTCACCAAGGAAGAATATGAAGCCGCCAAGGCTCAGGAGCTGGTCTTTACCTCCCGTGCGGTCGAAAATCCCGCCAACGATGATAACCCCGAGATCTACTCCTGGTACGAAGAGCAGGTCATCACCGATGTGGCGGCCGATCTGGCCAAGGAGCTGGGCGTGGAGTATTCCATCGCCTACAACATGGTCCTGTCCGGCGGCCTGTCCATCTATACCTGTGTAGACCCGGAGATCCAGGGCATTGTCAACGATATTTATTCCGACCAGAGCAACTTCCCCTGGGACTCCAGCACCGGCCAGCAGCTGCAGTCCGCCATCACCGTGATCGATAACGAAACCGGCGATGTGGTCGCCATCGCCGGTCAGGTGGGCAACAAGACAGGCAACCGCTGGCGCAACAACGCCTCCGCTGCTGCCCGTCAGCCCGGTTCCTCCTTCAAGCCCCTGTCGGTATATGCCCCGGCTATTGAGCTTGGCCTTGTGACCCCGGCCTCCATCGTGGACGATTACCCCTACGAGCTTAATGGCGATGCTCCTTACCCCGTCAACTCGGGCAGCGCCAAGTACGAGGGGCTGACCACGGTGTACGAGGGGCTGACTCACTCGGTCAACACCATCGCCTTCCGCATGCTGTCCGACATGGTTACCCCACCGGAGAGCTTCCGATTTGTGGAGGAACGCTTTAAGATCGATCTTGTGGAGGGTACCGAGGTCAACGGCAAATTCTCCAGCGACCTTGACCGTGCCCCCCTGTCCATGGGCGGTCTGACCAAGGGCGTAAACACCCGTGACATGGCCGAGGCCTTTGCCGTGTTCCCCAATCAGGGCATCTACACTCCCTCCCGCACCTATACCAAGGTACTGGATGCCGACGGGCAGGTCCTGCTGGAGAACACCTCCTCCAGTGAGGTCGTCCTCAAGGACACCACCGCCTACTATATGAATACCATGCTGCAGAACGTCGTGGCCAACGGCACCGGCTACGAAGCCAGACTGGACAATATGCACGTTGCCGGCAAGACCGGCTCCTCCACCAGCGACCGTGACCGCTGGTTTGCCGGCTACACCCCCTATTACACCGCCGTGGTCTGGACCGGCTACGAGGTGCCCGAGCGGGTACGCAGCAGCGGCCGCAACCCCGCCTCCATTGCCTTCAACAAGGTCATGAGCCGTGTGCACAAGGGCCTTGCAGACAAGGACTTCTTCACCATTAATAATCTGGTCACCACCGAGTACTGTCTGGACAGCGGTCTGCTGCCCACCGACGCCTGCCGCAGCGATGTACGCGGCAGCCGGGTGCGTACCATGACCCTGCTGCGGGACGACGCCCCCACCACCTACTGCACCCGTCACAGCCCGACCGCTGCGGTGACGGTCTGTCTGGACTGCCCCGTGCTGAACAGCGACGGCACTCCCACCGGCCTGTATCACCCTGCCGGCCCCTACTGTCCTGCGGATCGGCAGTCTGTCGTCAGTCTGCTGGACTACACCCGTACGCCCGTGGGCTCCGCCGTGGCCGCAGATGAACCATACACGCTGGCCCACACCCAGTCTCTTGGCCCGTGCACCGTGCACACCACCGCTCCGGAGCTGCCCCCCGCAGTAGAAGACCCCGGCGTCATCGACCCCGACGACCCCAACTGGTCGGGTAATGTAACGGACGGGCCTGAAGTTTCCGCCCCGGACGCCTCTCAGCCTGGCGGTGAGCCAACCGTACCGCCCGACTCCGGTATTCTTCCGGAGCCCGTGGTGCCCGATCCCTCTGAGCCTTACGTCCCTGCGTAACGATCCACGAAAGGCCGCTGCTGCGGCCTTTTGTGCTGTCTTGCAGTCCTGTTGTGCAAAATATGCACAAACGGCTTGTTTGACCTGAAAACTTTGTCTGGTTATCCCCTCTTTCGACGTTGCATGTCGGTTTTCATTGTGCTAAAATAGACCACATCACAAATACAAATGACCGCACAACGTGGACAGGCTTCGCGGATAGAATGGAGAGGACCGAATTGAGCAGTACGCCCAAGTATTTTATAGTGGATGCCGATGCCATGCCTGAGGTGTTCCGCAAAGTCGCTCAGGCCAAGCAGCTGCTGGAGCTGGGCGAGGCATCCACCGTAAACGCCGCTGCCCATGCCGTTGGCATCAGCCGCAGCGCCTTTTACAAATACAAGGATTCCATCCACCCCTTTCAGGATATGCTCCACGGACGCATCGTTACGTTTCAGATCCTGCTCAAGGATGAACCGGGCGCCTTGTCCGGTGTGCTCAACGTCTTTTCCGGCAGCGGCAGCAACATCCTGACCATCAACCAATCCATTCCGTCCAACGGCTGTGCCGTGGTGACCGCTTCGGCCGAGACCTCTGCTCTGGATCTGTCCGTGGACAATCTGCTGGCTGCGGTACGGGCTTTCCCCGGTGTACTCAAGTGTGAAATTCTTGCAGGCTGACCTGCCTGCCCCATATTCCTGCAGAAGAACAACAAGAGGTGAACAACTATGGTAAATGTAGCGATCCTTGGCTTTGGTACCGTGGGCTCCGGTGTGGCCGATGTCCTGACCATGAACAGCGAGCTGATCGCTCAGCGTGCCGGTCAGCCGGTGCATCTGAAGTACATTCTGGATGTGCGTCAGTTCCCCGACAGCCCCTACAGCAACTGCTTTGTCAATGACTTTTCCGTCATTGAAAACGACCCCGAGGTGGACATCGTGGTGGAGACCATCGGCGGTGCCACCGTGGCTCTGGATTTTACCACCCGGGCCCTGAAGGCCGGTAAGAGCGTCGTCTCCTCCAACAGGGAGCTGGTCGCCACCCACGGCTACGAGCTGCTGCAGCTGGCTGCCGAAAAGGGCGTCAGCTACCTGTTTGAGGCCAGCGTGGGCGGCGGCATCCCCGTACTGCGCCCCCTGACCAACTGTCTGGCCGGCAACGAGCTGACCGAGGTACGCGGCATTCTCAACGGCACCACCAACTATATCCTCACTCGCATGATCCGGGCCGGTCTGTCCTTCGATCAGGCTCTGAAGGAGGCGCAGGACAACGGCTATGCCGAGCGTGACCCCTCTGCCGATATTGAGGGGCATGATGCCTGCCGCAAGATCTGCATTCTGGCCGCTCTGGCCTTTGGCCGCCATGTCTATCCCGAGCAGGTGCCCACCCAGGGCATCACCGCCATCACGCTGGCCGACGTGGACTACGCCAACTCCTGCGGCTACAAGATCAAGCTGCTTGGTCGTGCTCTTAAGGCCGATGACGGCCGCATTTACGCCTATGTTGCCCCCCATCTGGTCAGCGGTGAAAACCCTCTGTCCGGCGTGGAAGATGTATTTAACGCCATCGCCGCCACCGGCAACGCTGTGGGCGATGTAATGTTCTACGGCCGCGGTGCAGGCAAGCTGCCCACCGCCAGCGCTGTGGTGGGTGACGTGGTGGATATTGCTAAGGACGTTCGGACCCCCAAGCGCAACCAGTGGGCTGCCGGCAAGGCGGATCTGGTACGCCCCGCCGACGAGCTGAGCTTCCGCTGGTACGTACGTGCCAACGGCACCATGGATGCTGCCCGCTCTGCCTGCGGTGAAATCACCCCTCTGGCCCGCGGCGGTGCCCCCGCTGCTGAGGTGGCCTTCCTCACCGAGGCCATGACCCACAGCGAGCTTACGTCCAAACTGGCCGCCATGGATGTGCTGTCCGCCATCCGTGTGCTGCCCTGACCACAGTAACTTCATAAGGGAGGTACGTTTAAATGTCTCTTATTGTGCAAAAATTCGGCGGCTCCTCCGTTGCCAACGCCGAGCGTGTATTTAATGTCGCACGCATCATCACCGACACCTACAAGCAGGGTCATGACGTGGTAGTGGTGCTGTCCGCTCAGGGCGACTCCACCGACGATCTGATCGCCAAGGCCAAGGAGAGCAACCCCAACGCGCCCAAGCGTGAGATGGATATGTTCCTGACCACCGGCGAGCCGATCTCCGTGGCTCTGTGCGCCATGCCCATCGAGTCCATGGGCTATCAGGCCGTGTCCCTGACCGGCTGGCAGGCCGGTATGCTTACCGACTCCAACTA
>JAZOBP010000100.1:0-7820 GCA_045596065.1 Lawsonibacter sp.
GGAGTTACGGGATCGGGATCGGGCTTGGGATTAGGGGTGGGGTTGTAGGGGGGCACATATCGTCTTGTATAGGTGTTGACGATCTCAACCAGAACCGTTTCTCCGGCCACCACTTCCACCTCGCCCTCGCCGGCAGCCTTCAGGCGATAACCGGAAACCTCGGCGTTTTCCTCGGTGACGGTGTAGGTGCCGGCAGCCAGCTCGGTCAGGGTGTAGGTGCCGTCGGCAAAGTCGGTGTAGAGCACGAACTGCTCAAAGCCCTCGCCGCTGATGCGGAAGCCCAGCTTCTCAGAGACCTTGGCCTTACCATTGATGGTCTTGGCGATGGTCAGGCTGCCGGTGGTGGGAGCAGGAGGCGTAGGGGGAGTGGGGGGAGTAGGATCGTCGTAGGTGTTGGTAAACAACGCCTGCTCATCCAGGCTCAGATGGATCACACTGCTGTTGTCGTCAAATTGCGCAACTACAGCGGTCTGTCCATTGTGGAGCACGGACACATTGTGCACACTATATGCCCAACCAGAGCCATTCTTGGTAAAGTGCATCTGCACCAGAATGGTATAGGAAACAGAGTCATAGGTGATACCTTCGCGATTGCCTGCCACCTCAGTAAGCGTGTAGACAAAGTTGCCGGTAATGGTTGCATCCGGCTCGTCATCCCAGCGCTCCAGATCCTTAATGAAGGGGACCGTAATTTCGACCTTGCCAAATGCATCATTTTTGCCCGTATAGGTCTTTTTAATGCCGCTGGCATTGGAACCCGGGTAGATTCGACCACTGCCATCGTTAAACTGAGCTGTATCTATTAAGCTGAATTCAAACTCCTGTCCGCTCAAGGTGTAGGGATCTCCGCCCACAGCCTTGTCGAAGGTGATGACAAACTGACCCTCGGCCTCTTCCACTACTGCGGGGGGAGGAGGAGCCTTCTTGGTCCAGGTGCCGGTAATGACCACAGCCTCAGCGGGCATGGTGAAGTCAGCCTTATCCCAGCCGGAGAAGGTGTAACCCTCGACCTTGGGAGCCTCAGCCACGGTGACAGTGACACCGGCCTCGTACTCGGCAGCCTCAGGCAGGGCAGGAGCGTTCTCGGGGATCTCACCGCCGTACACATAGGTCACGGGGTACTTGGGCTCGGGGTTCTTGCTCCAAGAGCCGGTGATGACCACGGCATCGGCAGGCATTGTGAAGTCAGCCTTATCCCAGCCGGAGAAGGTGTAGCCCTCCAGCTTGGGGGCAGCGGCCACAGCGACAGGGGTGCCTGCCTCGTACTCGACAGTCTCAGGCAGGGCGGGGGCGCCCTCAGGGGCGTTGATATACTCGTAGCTTACGGGATACTTGGGCTCGGGGAGCTTGGTCCAGGAGCCGGTGATGATCACGTCCTCGGTGGGCATCTCAAAGTCGGTCTTATCCCAGCCGGAGAAGGTGTAGCCCTCCAGCTCAGGGGCAGCGGCCACCACTACGGCAGCGCCGGCCTCGTACTGCTCGGTCTCGGGCAGGGTGGGAGCACCCTCGGGGATCTCGTTGGTGTACTGATAGACCACGTTGTACTTATTGGGGGGAATAATGGTCCAGGAGCCCTTGATGACCACGTTTTCAGCGGGCATCTCGAAGTTTTCCCTGTCCCAGCCGGAGAAGATATAGCCCTCCAGATAAGCGGCAGCGGCTACGGTGACCAGAGCGCCGGCCTCATACTCAGCGGTCTCGGGCAGGGCAGGGGCACCGGCAGGAGCGTTAATATACTCGTAGGTCACGGTGTACTTGGGGATCGCAGTCCAGGAACCGGTAATGACCACAGCCTCAGCGGGCATGGTGAAGTCAGCCTTATCCCAGCCGGAGAAGGTGTAACCCTCGACCTTAGGAGCCTCAGCCACCTCAACGGCAGCGCCGTAGGTGTACTCGCCGCCGGCGGGAGGCAGAGGAGCCTCATCCGGCACCTGACCCTCGTAGCGATAGGTCACGGGGTAGAGCTTTGCGGTGTAGACGTAGGTGACCGTGGTGTCGGCGGTGATGGTGCCGCTGACGGCGTCGCTGTCCTGAGCCAGAGCCTTGAACTCATAATGAGCGATCTCTTTCTGCTCGGTCTCATAGCTCTTGCCGTACAGGATGCCGGTCTCCACGATCTGCTCGGCTACGGCCACGCCCTGCTCATCCACATAGTTGACGGTGAGGGTAAACGCAGGCAGCTTGCCGCGGATATCGGGTACATGGAAGGCAGCCTGAACAGGGGTCTCATCCTCGCCCACGGTGTAGTCCAGAGTGGTCACGCCGTTGGCGGGAGTGAGAACGGTGTAGCCCTCAAACTGAGGATCGGCAGCCACCTTGGTGGGGTCGATCTCCACCTGATAGGTGATGGTGTAAGAGGTCACACCGTCGACCACGGTGGGGGTGTAGCCGGACAGATTCCATGCGCCGTCGGCGTAGTGCTCGTGGGTGCCCAGCAGGGTCACGCCCTCACCCATGGGGTCGGTGATCACAGTGGGGACCGTCTTGGTGGTAACCACGTTGCCGGCCTCGCCCTCCAGATCCACGGTGAGGGAGTCGGCAGTGGAATTGATCACACGGTCAAAGCCGGACAGGGCCTTGTACTCGTCCTCGAAATTGTACTGCACAGCGATGGTGGTGGCAGCGATCTGGCCGAGGATGCCGGGGATGTCATTGTAGTCGTCCCGGTCGGTCTGGCTGCCGGTGTCGTCACCGCCGTAGGTGACCTTGGTCAGGGAGGTGTCATTGACGTTTTTGACCTTGGCGGTGGGGTTGCCGTCGGAGAAGAGGATCAGGGACTGGTTGGCAACGGGAACACCGGCCAAAGCGGAAGCTTCGCCCAGCAGGTTGCGGCCCAGGACCAGGCCGGCCTCGATGTTGGTGCCGCCGTTGGTCAGGTACTGCCGGCCCAGATAGGCGCCGTCGCCGGTCTTAAGGGAGTTGATCAGGCTCTTGACGCTGCTGAGGCTGGAGGCGTTGGTCACGTCCACCCAGTTCTGGATGGTCACGGCGTCGGTGCCGAACACGGCCACGCTGACCAGACGCTTGTCGCCGGTCTGAGCGTCCGCCGCATAGCTGTCCAGGAACTCGGAGACGGCAGCCTGCAGGTTTTCCAGATGGGTGTCGCCGTCAGCGGCGTAGCTGTGAGTGTCCTTGTGTGCGCTCTCGCCCTTGTAGCAGTGGCTGCAAATACCCAGAGGGAAGAACAGGAAGTAGGCTTCCTCATACTCATGGTGAGAGGGGTGGCCCTCGTCCTCGCCGCAGGTGGTGCAGCCTTCGTAGCGGTAATTCATGGAGTTGGACACGTCCAGCACCAGAGCGACCGCACCGTGGGTAGCGCCGCCCAGCCGGATGCTGGTGTCCTTGGTCTCTACCTTAAGGGTAATGTCATAGATATTCTCGGTCTGGGTGACCGCCGCCTGCTTGGACAGGTGGAGCTCCCAGTTGTCGGCGGAGCCGACGGTGCCGTCCTGCTTGTAGTAGGTGTCGGCGTGGTTGCTGACCAGCTCAGGGGTCTGGGCAGCCAGTACGTTGACGTTGATCATGCCCAGCACCATGATGATGCTCATGAGCATTGCCAGAGTTCTCTTACCTAAAATCTTCTTTGCCATTATTTCGTTCTCCTTTCATTCGGTGAGCGAAATATCGGCGGCCGCGCCGGCGTAGCCCGTTGGCCTTAGCCCGCTTGCTTTGCGTCCCACCCTTTCGGATGGTTTGCCATTTTCAATATTTCCTGTTTCCTTTTCTTGTTTTTTCGTTCAGGAAGCCTTTTCCTGATTGATCGCGGTTTCCATGAGGAGGAGCAGCTCCAGCACACTGCGGAAGCTTTGTTCCCGTCTGCCCTCCTGCCAGATAACACTGCCCTGCCAGCTTGCGTTCTGCCGGAACAGGACCCGTAATCGGAAGGTGGCCAGTCTGCCGGTCTGCCATTGACTGTCCGGCGGCCCGGGATCCCTTGCCTTGGGAGGGGGCACGAAAGTTCTCAGTGCGGTAAAGGCTTTGGGGAAGTCCATGAGATCCAGCGTCTGTTCCATACAGAGCAGGAACTGCATCAAGTTATCAAACCGTTTGCCGGTTTCCAGATAAGGATTGTAGAACCGACCGCTCACGGCTCCGTTCTCATAGGAGTCAATACACACGGTCGTGGTCCGGTACTCTTCCCCCCAGGCTCTTGCGGTCACCTGTCTGCCACCTCCTTTTCACGGTGATTTTGGATGGGATGGTTTGCTTTTGTGACTTAGTTATACCATCGCCGGGTTACAGAACCGGTTATATTTTGATTTCGTCTGTTCAAATTTAAAAAATTTTTTGTAACCTGTCCGCCGGCGGCCCGTCCTGCGATATTTTCTTGCGCAGCGGCCCGTGCTTTGTTATTATATAATCATGATATTCATAAAAGGAGGGCTTCTTATGATCTCCCGATTGAAGGACACCCTGCTGCTGGTAGGCAGTGCCTCCAGTGAGCGTATCAAGCTGCGTGAGATATTCCAATCCGGTTTTGACCTGCTGGAGGCAGAATCGGTCAATCAGGCCCGGCTGCTGCTGGAGCAGAACGGCCGCTGCATTGCGGCGGTACTGGCCGACCTGCCCGAGGGTGAGATCGAGCCCATCCGCATTCTGGCCGCCTCCTGCCACCCCGGTTCTTCCGAGGCCATCCCCCTGATCCTGCTCGTCTCCCCCTCTGAGACCGGTGCGCTGGAGGAGGCTCTGTTTGCTTTGGGCGTCACCGATGTGATCACCCGTCCCTATACCACCACATTGGTACAGCACCGGGTCCAGGCGATCATCGACCTGTTTTTGCATCAGTGGCATCTGGAAAAGCTGGTGGACGAGCAGAGCCAGACCATCCGCAACACCAATCAGGTCATGCTGGACGCTCTGTCGGCCATTATCGAACACCGCAGCACCGAGTCCGGCCACCACGTATTGCGCATCCGCCGTTTTACCGAGATCCTGCTCAAGGAAGTCGCCTCTGCCTGCCCGGAGTACGGACTGACCAGCTCCGGTATCGGTATCATCGCCAGCGCCGCCGCCCTGCACGACATCGGCAAGATCTCCATCCCGGACTCCATCCTCAACAAGCCCGGTCGGCTGACGGAGGATGAGTTTGAGGTCATCAAGACCCACACCACCGTCGGCGGCCAGCTGGTAAAAAACCTCAGCGGCATGGGCGATGCCGAATACCTTCGTTATGCCTACAACATTGCGCTCTACCACCACGAGCGCTGGGACGGCAGGGGCTATCCCACCGGTCTGAAGGGGGATGAGATCCCCATCTGCGCACAGGCTGTGGGTCTGGCGGATGCCTTTGACGCTCTGACCTCCCAGCGTGTGTACAAGGATGCCCTGCCCTATGAAAAGGCGGTAAATATGATCGTCAACGGCGAGTGCGGCACCTTCTCTCCCCGTCTGGTGGAGTGCTTTAAGCGGGTGCGCACCCAGTTTGTCCGTCTTGCCCACCAGTACGCCGACGGCTACAATCCCAAGTCCGATCACATCACCATGCCTCTGCCCGGCCCAGAGTGGAAGTCCCACGCACTGGACTCCATGCAGCTGTCTCAGGTCAAGTATCAGGCTGCCCTGCATTATATTAATGATACGGTGCTGGAGTTGGATCTGGACAACGAGCTCTACCATGTGGTCTATAACCCAAACCCCGATCTGGACGACACGCTTCTCTCCGCCCCCTTCTCCAAAATGGTGGATCAGCTGATCTCCAACATCCATCCCGAGGATGCCGATGTCCTGCGGGAGATGCAGCGGTTTCTGTCCGAGGATTTCTTCCGGCTGAATCTACGCCGCAAGTCTTTCCCCTGCCGGCTGTTCAGCCCCACCACAGGCAGCTATCAGCCGTATGAGCTGGTCTTTTTACGGGTCAACACCGGCAACACCGACCAGCGCATTGTCATTGCCATCTGGCATCGGTTGGAGCGGCTTGGCCGTGTGGGCGAGCACCCCATCCAAAGTGTTCTGCACGCCTCTCCTGCCCTGTACGGTCTGGTGAGCACCGCCCTGCGCTGCCGCTCCGACCGGGAACAGACCATTGATCTGGGCTCTGAGCACCTATTTTCTCTCACCGGCTACACCGATGAGGAGGTGGAGCAGAAGTTCCACTCCCGCCTGTCGGAGCTGGTCGTACCCGAGGACCGTGAGGCCTTCCTGTCCGGCATCCAGCAGCGTCTGCAGGACGGTGGACGGGGCGATATGGAGTACCGTATCGTCCGCAAGGGCAGCGACCCCATCTGGGTTTTGGACCGCAGCCGGGTATACATGGAAAACGACGGTCAGGAATACCTTTACCACGCCATCCGCGACAACACCCCCATTCGCAAAGTTATCAACGAGTTGCAGGCAGAAGCCATGCGCCACGAACTGCTCACCAGCCAGAGCGAAGGCGTCATTTTTGACCTTGATCTGAATCAGGACCGTCTGACCTGCTCCCACCGTTGGGAGGAGATGTTCGGCTACAAGCCCCTGTCCGAGCATTTTGTGTCCAACATCAGTCAGAACAGCCACTTTCACCCGGACGACCTGTCTCCCATCGTGTCCTGGGCAGATGCCATACGCCGGGGTGAAACCGACGTACCCTACCTGGAGGTACGCATCCTCAACAGCAATGGCAAGTATGTCTGGTGCCGCATCCATGCCCGTCTGCAGCAGGATGAAAATACGCAAACCAACCGCATTGTGGGCATCATCTACGACATTGACGAATTTAAGCAGACCGCCCTCGCCCTGAAAGAGCGTGCCGAGCGTGACGCCCTGACCAAGCTGCTGAACAAGGCCTCCACCCAGCAGCTGGTCACCGAGTACCTCAACACCCGGGACGCTCAGGAGCTGTCCGCTCTGCTGCTTTTGGATCTGGACAACTTTAAGAGCATCAACGATACTTACGGACATCTGTACGGAGATGCCGTCCTGTCCCAGATCGGCAGCAACCTGCGCCGGCTCTTCCGTTCTCAGGACATCATCGGCCGTATCGGCGGCGACGAGTTCCTCATCTTCCTTAAGGACATCCCCTCCGCCGATCTGGTGGCGGATCGGTGCACCCTCCTGCTGAACACCTTCCGGGAGCTCTTTGTGCGGCTGTGCCCCGACCTGAACGTCTCCTGCTCCATCGGTGCGGCGCTGGCCCCCACCCACGGCAGCGTGTGGTCCGACCTGTTCCAGCGGGCGGACGAGGCCCTGTATCTGGCCAAGGGCAAGGGCAAGGATCAGTACAAGCTGTACAACGCCCGGGACAAGATCAACGCCCTGCTCAAGGGCGGCAGTCATGTGTCCACCCGCATTGATTCTGACGAGCAGCCCAACATTACCGACAGTTCCTTTATTCGCCACGTTTTCCGGGCTCTGTATGAAAGCAGCAACATCGAGACCACCGTGGATGAGCTGCTGGCCCATATTGGTGCCCAATTTAACGTCAGCCGCGCCTATATCTTCGAGAACAACGAGGATAACACCACCTGCAGCAACACCTTTGAGTGGTGCAACGAGGGCATCGAACCCCAGATCCAGTCCCTGCAGGACATCAGCTACATCACTGACATCCCCGGCTGGCCCGATGTCTACGATGAAAACGGTCTGCTCTACTGCTCCGATGTGTCGGAGCTGGCCCCCACCGCCCGTTCCATTTTGGAGCCTCAGGGCGTCAAGAGTATGCTCCACTGCTCCATTCGGGACAACGGCGTGTTCCGGGGCTACATCGGCTTTGACGATTGCAGCGCCCACCGGCTGTGGACACAGGAGCAGATCTCTCTGCTGCAGTTCCTGTCGGAGGTCATGGCCCTCTTCCTGCTGAAAAAACGCACACAGGACAAGGCCGTGGCACAGGCCGCCAACCT
>JAZOBP010000101.1:0-6816 GCA_045596065.1 Lawsonibacter sp.
GCCACCTCAGCCCGCAAGGGGCACGCCATATCCGTAGGGCGGCAATGCCGCCAACGGCTATGCTGTATCGCCCTGCTCCCGGGTGCTCAGACGCATAAATCATAATTTATCCAATAGTTACCGGGTCGCTGTCGTCCACGATGTTGATGTAGGTCTTGCCCTCACCCAGAGTCAGGGGCTGGCCGTCGGCGGTGGTAAAGCGGAAGGGGGAATTGGCGGCATCCTTGGACCAGGTGATGGGGATGTATGCTCCGCCGCAGGCGTAATAGCCCTTGCCGGAGCCGGTCAGGCGGACCGTCAGCCGTCCGGCGCTGTCCCCCTTGATGAGGTTGATGTCGGTGTGCAGCACCAGCACATTAGTCACTTCGATCTGCTGGCTGTTGCTGCCGTCCACATAGGGGCCCTCCTGCCCATCCACAGTCTGGCTGACCAGATAGGTCCCGCGCTCCGGGTCGTAGGTGAACAGACCGGTCTTGTAGTAGGAGTATTTCACCGAGACGGTGTTGGCCTGCTGGCCGTTGGCGGGAGTGCCGTCCTTGGCGAAGGTCAGGGGGAGGGAATAGCCCTCCTTGTGGCTCTGACGCATTTTGGACAGGGAGCCGGACAGCAGTGTTTCGATGCGTTCCTCGCTGGTGAACAGGCTGTGCTCATATCCGGCGGTCTTTTTGCGCTGGGTATCCCGGTAGAACATGGTGCCGCCGTAGGGTCCGTTGACACCGTCAATGTTGAATACGCTGTGCTTTTTGATGGCGGAATAGGCGTCGTCACTGCCGCCGGCGTGGATGAAGATGGCGTCAAGGCCGGCGGCCAGCTCTACATAGTAGGGGCGGGCGGATCGCACGGAGCCCAGATCGCCCACCTGATCCAGCGTCTGGAATACCGCCATCATACGTGTGATGCCGCCCTCAGCGGGAGCCTCGTAGATGATGTCGGCCTGAGACACGCCCAGCTGAGGCAGGGCCTTCTTCAGGTTGTTGATCATGATGGCAATGGGGCGGTCAGCGGACAGGTCTGTGTAGGTGCCCTGCCCGGTGAGGGGGTTGGTGTAGGGAAATTCCGGCTCCGGGTCGGGCTGGGAGACGCTGGTGTCGGCGGGGGCAAAGACAGACACGGCAGCCTCAGAGGAGGATGCCGCCGGAGCGGCGGAGCAGGCGGTCATGACCGTGACGGTGGCCAGCAGGATACACAGCAGAGAAAAAGCACGCTTGTACATAAAGAGTCCCCCTGATCGTTTATGTTTTGTCGGTGACGGGCTGCAGGGCCCGGATCATGCGGTCGGCCATAAGTCGGTGGCCCTGAGCGTTGGGGTGGAGCCCGTCCCAGAAGAGGGCGTGATCTGCCGAGCCGTCGGGCAGGATGAAGTCGGCGGCGAAGTTCACCACCGGCAGTCCAAAGACGCCGCAAAACTGCTTGAGCCAGTTGCAGTAGTCCCTCATAATACGGGCGGCCTGCTCAAAGTCCACCACCTGTGCCCACTGACGGGGGGCATGGGTCCAGTCCACAGGCAGGGAGATGCCCACGTAGGGCTCCAGACCTTCCCCCATGAGCCGCTGGCACATGGCGGCCATATTGGCTCGGGCGGCACTGTCCGTACCCCCAAAGAACACGTCGTTGCTGCCGCCCATGATGAGGATGCGGCTGTCCAGGCGGCTGGTGCGGTCTGAGCCGATCTGATCCAGCACCTCCGGGCCAAGCCGGGCCAGCATACCGCCGGTAGTGTCTCCGTTGATGCCCCGGTTGACCACCTGCCAGCCGGCCTCCTGCTCGACCAGTGTGGTCCAGCGCACGTTGCGGGACATGCCAAAGCCGAAGGTCAGGCTGTCCCCAAGGCAATATAGCTTCATACCATCACCCTGAAAACGTAAAATCATATGCTCATTATAACATTTTTTATATGCGGGGGCAAGGCTGATGTGTGTTGACTGGCTCAAACACGGATGCTATAATTTAGCAAATGCAAAAGGAGCGATGTCTTGTGATCAATACGCAGCGGCTGACTGACAGCTTTATGGACTATGTACGCATCGACAGCCTCAGCGGGCAGGAGGGCAATATGGCTCGCCGGCTGACTGCCGAGCTGGAGGAGCTGGGCCTTGAGGTCTATGTGGACAACGCCGGTGAAGCCTTCGGCGGCGAGGTTGGCAACATCATTGCCACTCTGCCGGCCACCGGCCCCGGTGAGCCCATTGCCCTGTGTGCCCATATGGATACGGTAAAGCCCGGTGAGGGCATCCGGCCGGTGCTGGAGGACGGTGTTATCTACAGTGCCGGGGACACGGTTTTGGGTGCGGATGACAAGTCCGGTGTGGCGGCGATCATTGAGGGCCTGCGTGTCGTGAAGGAGAATAACATTGCCCACCCCATGGTTCAGGTGGTGTTTACCGTCAGTGAGGAGGCAGGATTGCGCGGCTCACGATACATGGACTACAGCAAGCTGACGGCGAAAAAGGCCGCCGTGATGGATTCCGGCAGGCTGGGCGTCATTGTCACGGCCGGCCCCGGCCAGTATAAGATCCGGGCCGTCGTACACGGCAAGCGTGCCCACGCCGGCGGTGCGCCCCAAAACGGCATCAGCTCCATTCAGGCGCTGTGCGAGGCGATCTCCAACATGAAGCAGCTGCGCATTGACCCGGAGACTACGGCAAACATCGGATATATCCACTCCGACTTCCCCACCAACGTGGTGGCCGACCGGGCGGAGATGCTTGCCGAGTGCCGCAGCCGTGACCCGGAAAAGCTGGAAAAGCAGGCCAAGCACATGGAGGACTGCCTGAAGCTGGCCTGTGAAAAGTACGGTGCTACGCTGGAACTGGATCGCACCCGCAGCTATCATTCCTACAGCCATGACCCGGAGCACCCCTTCATTGCCGAGATGGCCGAATGTATGCAGCGGGTGGGTCAGGAGCCCAAGCTGGTCCCCGGCGGCGGCGGAAGCGATGTGAACAACATGGTTCGCCACGGCATCACGGCGCTGATGATCGGCACCGGTATGCAGAAGGTGCATACGGTGCAGGAGTGCATCCCCGTTGCCGATATGGTCTCGGCAGCCGAGCTGGTCGTGGAGCTTGTCCGCAGTAAGTAAAATCGATCGGGAGTCGGAGCGCATCCGACTCCCGATTTTTTATCGGTTGAGCAGCCACACGCCCAGATTGAGGTAGGCGGCAAAGGTCACCCACAGCAGGTAGGGCACCTGCAGCCACGCTGCCGGCTTATCCACCCGGCGGAAGGTGAGGATCATCCCGATGATCAGCAGCCACAGGGCCAGCAGCCAGAAAAAGGCCGGGCCGTAGGCCCGCAGATTGAAAAACAGGATGCTCCAGAAGAAGTTGAACCCCAGCTGCAGCCCATAGAGCAGCAGGCCACGGGAGCGGTTGTTGGAGGCCGGGGCGGCATAGACCCGGGCCACGCCGATGCCCATCAGGGCGTAAAGGATCCCCCACACCACCGGGAACACCGCCGGAGGCGGAGACAGCGGGGGCTGGGTCACCGTCTGCTGATAGATCTTTGTCCCCTCACGGGTCAGCCAGCCGGACAGAGCGCCTACTGCCTCGGTGAGCAGGATCCAAAATGCGTAAGTTTTCCATTTCATTCTTATCACCCGGTTATAGGATATGTCCCAATTGCCGGGAAATATACCAAAAGAACAGCCCTGCGGCCTGGAAACCGCAGGGCTGAGCGTATTATTTGGCGGAATAGATCTTTTTCATCCACTTGCCGCTGCGCAGGCGGAAGAAGCACCACACGCACTTGATGATCTGGTCGATCTTCAGGAAGGTGTAGATCCAGAAGGCGGGCCAATGGAACACCAGACCGGCCAGATAGCCCAAGGGGATGGAGGCCACCCACAAAAACAGGATGTCGCCGGCCATGAGGAACTTGGTGTCGCCCCCGGCCCGCAGCACGCCCTTGGTGAGGATGGAGCTCATGGACTGGAAGATGACGATAATCAAAATGGCGTCCATCAGCTCCCACGAGATGGCCTTGGCCTCCGGGGAGACCTTGTAGAAGTTGATGATGGGCCCACGCAGCACCAAAATAAGCAGGGCGGCGAAGCAGCCGATGACAAAGCTCATAAACAAAAAGGCGTAGCCCTGCTTCTGGGCCTTGTCGTAGTCGCCCTGACCCATGGTGTGGCCGGTGAGGATGCCGCTGGCATTGGAGATGCCGGTGGTGAGCACCGAGCTGAGCTGCTGGGTGACCATAGTCACGGAGTTTGCCGCCACAAAGGCCTGACCGATGTGGCCCATGACCATGGAGACGGCGTTGTTGCCCAAAGCCAGCAGACCGTCGCTGATGAGCACGGGGATGCTGATGCGTACATACTCCCGCAGCAGGTCGCCGCAGCGCAGGAAGAGGTGACGCAGGCGGTAGCCGATGCGCTTATCGCCAAAGAAGAACCAGCCGCAGATACACACAAGCTCAAATACACGGGAAATCAGCGTGCCCAGAGCGGCGCCGGCGATCTCCATGCGGGGCGCTCCCAGCTTGCCGAAGATGAACACCCAGTTGAAAAACACGTTGACGAAAAAGGCGGCAATGCTGGTCAGCAGGGGCACCGTGGTCTGACCTACGCTGCGCAGCACGATGGTGCAGGTGAGGGAAAGACCCATACACACGTAGGTGGGGATAAGCCAGCGCAGGTAGACGACGCCGTAGTCGATAATGGGCCTGTCCGGACTGTACATGCGCATGATAAGCTCCGGACAGATAAGGGTGGCTGCGGTAAAAACGCTGGCAAAGGCCAGCACGATGCGCAGCATGATGGTCACGGATTTTTTCAGGCTGTTGAGATCCTGCATACCCCAGTAGCGGGAGGTGAGCACCGAGGCGCCCATGCCGATACCCATGCAGAAGATCATAAACAGGTTGATGAACTGGCTGGCCAGAGAGGAGGCGGACAGCTGTGCGTCACCCATGCCGCTGAGCATGATGGTGTCCATCAGGTTAATGCCCACAGTGATCAGAGACTGGAGGGAGACGGGGATGGCAATGCGGGCCATGCGCCGGTACAGGTCCGGCGTGCCCAGATAGCTGCCAAGGGTGGATTTTGAGATCATAATGAAGGACTTCCTTTATGCTGAAAAAAATGAACAGCTCTATTATAGCAGAAAAAATCCGTCGTGAACGATAATTCGTAATGCGAAAAAACAGTTGTCTGGCATTTTGGCCCGGAACGTGCTATACTGGGTCTCAAGCAACACATCGGAGGTGCCCTATGCACAACGAACTGACACAAAAGGATATTGACCTTATGCGGCAGGAGCTGGACTACCGCCGCATCCAGCTGCGGCCTCAGCTGCTGGAGGAGGTCAAGACCGCCCGTGCCTTTGGCGATTTGTGCGAGAACTTTGAATACAAGGCCGCCAAGCGGGACAAAAACCGCAACGAAAGCCGCATCCGCTATCTGGAAAATATGATCAAGACGGCTGTGGTCATTTCCGGCCAGACGGACGCAGACAAGGTGGGCCTATATGACTTTGTTACCGTATGGGTGGAGGAGGACGAGGAGGAGCAGGAGTACCAGATCGTCACCACCGTGCGGCAGGACGCACTGAAAAACCGCATCAGCAAGGAGTCGCCCTTTGGCAGGACGGTGCTGGGGCACAGGGTGGGGGATCGGCTCTACATCCCGGTCAATGACAATTACGGCTACTATGTGGTCATCCGAGCCATCCGCAAGGGGGAGGATGACGGATCCATCCCCATCAATTCGTTTTAAAAAAGGCAGGACATCCCGTGGGATGTCCTGCTTTTGCGTTTAGTTGAACTTGAAGATCTTCCGGCTGGCACGGTAAATGGCCAGAGCCAGCTTGCGGCCGGGAGCGGTGGGCAGGTTGGCGATACCGGGCAGGGCGAAGTAGCGCATACGGGTGTAAAGGCTGGGGTCCATTTTGCGGATATACTCCCACAGCTGGGTGCGCTTGGCGTGGGCCTCAGGGGTGTCGGTCATGTTCAAAAAGACGGTGGAGATGGTCACCATAATGGCAAGGTAGCTGAACATGTAGCTGGCCAGCTTTTTGCTCTTGGCGGCCACCTGCTTGAGGTCGTGGCTGTCCAGCATGTGGTAGTTGACCCGCAGCTGCTGATCCACACGGCCCAGCATGACGGACTCATTTACCGATTGGTCGGCACGGCCGATAAAATAGCGGTACAGATCCACATCCAGATAGTAGATGTTGCGTACATAGGGCAGGGGCTGATAGACAAAGATATTGTCCACATAGAAGGTGTGCTTGGGCAGCTCCAGACCGCAGTCCCGCAGCAGCTGGGTGCGGTAGATGACGCTGTGCATGAGCAGGTACTGGCCCACCTTGAAAGACTTCATGGCATCCCAGCCGAACACACGGCCCACGGGGAACACGTTGCGGTAGTGGGTCACACGCTGGGTGTTGTCCTCCACGTGCTCGTAGACATAGTTGCAGATCATCATGTCCACCAGCTTTTCGTCCCGGACGAACTGACGCAGCTTGTCCAGAGCCTTGTGCAGGGCGTTCACATCCACCCAGTCGTCGGAGTCCACGACCTTGTAGTAGATGCCCCGGGCGTTGCGCAGGCCCTGATTGACCCCCTCGCCGTGGCCGCCGTTTTCCTGATGGATGGCCCGCACAATGTCGGGGTACTGCTCGGCGTACCGGTCGCAGATCTCGGGGGTATTGTCCTTGGTGGAGCCGTCGTCCACCAGAATGATCTCGATGTCGTCTCCGCCCTGAAGCAGGGTGTCCACACAGTGCTCCATATAGGCGGCGGAGTTGTAGCAGGGAACGGCAAAGGTAATGAGCTTGTCCATAGTGGTCTCCTTTCTCACACCAGTTTATC
>JAZOBP010000102.1:0-16174 GCA_045596065.1 Lawsonibacter sp.
GCAGAACTCCGGTGCCGACTACCTTGTCATCGTCGATCCCCGTGACCCCAATCTGGCTGTTGTCAACGTGGACGGCAAGGAACTGCTGGTCATGACCTTCTGGAACGCCCACTACAGAGAAAACGTCAGCAAGTACAACAAGCTGTACATGATGTGGGCGGAGTATGACGCTGCGTCCGGCAAGCTGGGCCAGTGGACCGAACCCATGCTCATCACCCGTCCCGGCAACCAGAACTGCATCAAGCGCGGCGACATCGCCGTGTTCCCCAACGGCCGCATCCTGATCCCTTACTACACCGGCAGCTACCACGGCGGCATCGGCATGGTGTGGAATGCGCAGAAGGACACCTTCGAGTATCTCACCGATGCCAGCGGCAAGCGCATCGACCAGAGCATGGTGGGCCAGTTCCCCACCGATGAGAGCGCTACCATCAACGAGATCTCCTTCGTGGCTCCTCCCAACGGCACCGGCATGGTCTTTGCCTTTGTGCGTGAGTCCGGCGAAGTGCTCAAGTCCATGGACTACGGCATGACCTGGGAACATTTCGGCAATCAGGACCGGACCATCCACCAGCCCGGCTTCCAGGTCATCGACAATGACCGTGTGTACGTCACCTGGGCCCGCTCCTGGGCACGTCCCCGCTTTGTCTACGGCAAGGTGATGTACGTCAACGGCAGCTACGACGACACCGGCTACGAGCTGGTCTACCAGCCCCCTGTCAATGCCGGTCAGGACATGGGCGACCCGTCCTCCACTCTCATGGCAGACGGCAACATGCTGGTGGTGTGCTATGACGCCTACTACCGCTCCATCGTGGGCACTGTGGTGGAGGTGGACTCCACCGCCAATATCCCCGTTGAGCTCAGCCCCGACGCCGGCAAGGCCACCCTCTACGAGCAGACCTTCCAGGATAAGGCACTGAGCAACACCCCTGTTACTGCTCAGGGCAGCTTCGGCAGCAGCTATACCGTGGAGGCTGACTTCACGCTGGCTGCCGGCGGCAGCGTCAGCGTGGCCGGTGCCACCGTGACCGCCTCCAAGGTCACCGTAGGCGGCAAGAGCGCCAACGTATCTCTGGCTGCCGACACCGTCACCCACCTCAAGGCCAGCTTTGTGGGCACTGCCCTTTACGTCAAGGTGTGGCAGGGCGATAAGGAGCCTGCTTCCTGGACCCTTACCGGCAGCAGCACCCCCGGCACCGTGGCCGTCACCGGCAGCAGTGCCGCCCTCAAGCTCCTGCGTGTGACCCACCGTGTGGCCATCACCATGGCGGACACCATGTCCGTCACCACCGTTACCGCCCCCACCAAGCTGGACCTTGCCATCAACCCCCTCCAGTCCAGCGTGACCTGGGCTTCCTCCGATCCTGCTGTGGCCAGCGTCAGCAGCGACGGCACCATCACCTTCCACAAGGTGGGTACGGTGGACATTACCGTCAACGCCGGCGGCGTGAAGAAGTCCTGCACCATCACCGTCAGCGAGCCTCCTGCCGAGATGTCCGGCAAGGGCGAGAAGGTGAACGTGCACGTTGACGACTTCCAGAGTTACTCTGACGGCAGCCTCTGGAACCAGATGAAGCAGAACGGCTACAACACCAGCACCACCGGCGAGGAGGGCAACGCCTCCACCATCGTGCTGGGCAGCGATGGCTCCAACAAGTTCCTCACTCTGGACGGCAAGTCCTCCTGGATCCGTGTGAACAAGCCCATGACCGGCAACTACACCGTCCAGTTCGACTTCAACTTCGGCGGCGCTGGCACGCTCTACGCCACTCTCAATCAAGGCAAGGGCGATACCTACGATACCCGTGCCTTTATCCACATTGTCAAGGGCGGCAAGACCGGCAGCGGCACCCGCTTCCAGTACGATGACGAGTCCGGTCAGGCGGTCAACTACCCCAACGATCCCGTCATGCACGGCGGTCTGGAGGGCCTGAGCGACTTTGCCGCCAACCAGTGGTACACCATCAAGCTGGTCCGTGCCGGCGAGGGCCTGTACATGAAGCTGTGGCAGAAGGGTCAGGCCGAGCCTGACAGCTGGTCTCAGTTCCTCTCTCTGCCCGCCTTCGACACCCTCAAGACCGCCAACCAGAACACCTTCTTCCGTCTGCAGTGGGCCACGGCTGCCAAGATGCACATCGATAACATCACCGTGACCCAGCAGCAGGGCAAGGGTGCCGACTTCATGCTGGACGTGCCCACCGGTGCCTGGTACTACAGCGCCGTGGACTACGCCATCAAAAACGGTATCATGTCCGGCTACAACGCCATTTCCTTCGGTCCCAACGACACCCTGTCCCGTGCCATGGTGGTGCAGGTCCTCTACAACAAGGAGGGCCAGCCCGGCCTCAACGGCGCCAAGCACAACTTCCCCGACGTGCCTGCCGACCAGTGGTTCAACAACGCTGTGACCTGGGGCTCTCAGAAGGGCGTGGTCAGCGGCTTCGGTGACGGTAAGTTCCGTCCCAACGACTACGTGACCGTGGAGCAGGTGGCCGTCATCCTCCACAATTACTCCGGCAAGCCCGCTGCAGCCGGTGAGCCTGTCGGCGTGGGCAAGTATGACGACTGGGCGAAGGAGGCCCTCAACTGGGCCGTGACTCAGGGCATTATGAAGGATGTTCCCTTCACCAACGCCACCGAGAACGCCACACGCGCCCAGACTGCGCAGATCCTCAAAAACTTCCTCACCAAGTAAATTAACAGCAACACACCGGGCCGACCCAGATGGGTCGGCCCGGTGTGTTTTATGTATTTACGCTTCGTCTGAATCTGGGGAGGCAAAGAGGTGAGAACGCCGCAGCTGGGAGGGGGTCATACCGGTTTGACCTTTTATGAAGGTGCCAAAGGCGGTCACGCAGGAAAAACCGAGGGAGTCCGAAATCTGACGGATGGGGGCGTCGGTAGTGGTGAGAGCAAGGGCGGCCTGATTGAGCCGGACGGCGTTGAGCTTTTCCCGAAAGCCCATACCATAATACGCCTTTAAGATGCGATCCAGCTGCCGGGGGCTGACATGGAGCTGTTTGGCCAGATCCTCTGCGGAGGTGGCCATACGAAAATAATTGTCTGAGAAAAATATCTCAATGATAGCCTGCTGAGTCGTAAGTGACCGATGGGGCAGGGAGGACAGCTTGGGGTCTTTGGATATGGCATCGGCGATGGCAAGCAGCAGCAAAGGTGCATTGGCACGGAGGAATTCTTTGCGTGTAAAAGGCAGCCTGCCCTCCACCTGAACATCTATGAAGGCGGATAGAGGTGCCGCAAGCTCCGGCAGCTCGGCGGTCTTAAAGATCACCGGTACGGAAGGGCGCAGAGTGTTATACAGTTCCATAGAAGGAGAATCCGGCCTGGGTGCGGCAGGGGGGAGGATCTGTATGACAACAATCAGTCTGCACAGGTCGGGGGAGGGGTCGGACAGGCGGTGATCTACCTCTGGGGGAACATAGACCAGCGTGCCTTGGGCTGCGGTCAGACGTGTGGAATCGCTGTAGAAGACGCAGCTGCCCTGCAGGATATACTGCAGCTCTGCAAAAACGTGGTTATGTCCCAAAAGAGGCAGGACGGGGCGGGGACTGTCCTCGTCCAGCGTGGAACGAAATGTGCGTTTAAGTTCGCAGTTCAGGTCACCTAAATAAAAGGGGAGACGAATGGTATGATAATAAAATACACCCACGAAAGACACCTGCCTTTCTTTTCTCTATCATATATCCACCGCAGGCGGACAGTCAATGCTTTTTTGAATAATCAATACTTTTTGCATACAGGGGAAGAAGTTGGCGGATTGAAAATGTGGACGCAGGGGTGCGGAAATGCTATGATAAAAACAGATAATGGTTCCCCTTTAAGGAGGGAGAAAAATGCTGCAATATGACTGTCGGGCAGGCTATGCCCGGCTGGATATTACCCCGCCTTTAGGGGTGCGTTTGGGGGGCTATGGCTCGCTGGGTGCGGTCCGGGCCTCTACCGGAGTGCTGGACCCCATCTATGTGCGGGCTATTGCCTTTGGACAGGGAGACCGAACAGCGGTGATGCTGGTGCTGGATATGCTGGGCATGTACGGCCCGGAGCTGGAGCAGTGGCCGCCCCGTATCGCTCAGCGTCTGGGGCTGCCCCGGGAGGCGGTCTTTGCCTGCTGTACCCACAGCCACACCACCCCAGTGGTCACCAGCTTCCGTGAGCCCTCCGACCCTCAGTATGACGAATGGCTGTTTCGTCGGCTGGGGGATGCGGCCCGGATGGCCGTGGATGACCTGAAGCCTGTCACCGATGTGCGCGGCGGCGAGACGGTGGCCGAGGGTATGGCCTTTGTGCGACGGTTTATGATGAAGAACGGCACGGTACAGACCAACCCGGCCTACAGCAGGCCGGAGGAGATGGAAGGCCCGGCCTGCGGCAATGATCAGTCCCTGCGCCTGATGCGTATTTTGCGTCAGGATGGCCCGGAGATCGTACTTGTCAACTTTCAGGCCCATCCGGACAACATCGGCGGTACGCTGGTTTCTGCCGACTATCCCGGTGCGGTGTGCCGCCGGGTGGAGGAGCTTGCCCCCAACACCTGCTGCGTCTTTCTGGATGGAGCTGAGGGCCAGATGGTGCGTACTGACCGCATGCACTGGGATGAGGAGGACTATGCCAAGGACCATCCACACTGTGTGGCCTACGGTGAGCGTCTGGCGGACAAAGCTATGGAGATTTACCACACCGTGCCCTCCACCGGCATGACCGGCCTTGGCTATGGCCAGCGTACGGTGCGTGGTGCGACCAAACGGGGTATGCTGCCCCGGGAGGAATATGAGCGTATTATAGCACTGGATGAGGCCGGACGCCGGGGGGAGATCCACCCCGACCCAAAGCAGGCCTGGTATCAGGTTTTGCTGGCCCGGTCGGTGCGGGATATGGAGCTTAAGCAGATCGATGCCTACGACATGCCGGTGACGGTGCTGACCTTCTGCGGTCTGGCCTTTGTGGGTATGCCCGGTGAGCCTTTTAATGAGCTGGGCAAGAAGCTGCGTGCCTCCAGCCCCTATCCTGTGACCAACGTCTGCTGCCAGACCAATGCCTGCTACGGCTATATTCCCACGGACGAGGGCTTTGATCAGGGCGGCTTTGAGCCCACCAATACCCGCCTGACCCGTGGTGTGGCCGGAGATTTGCTTCAGGCGGCCCAAAGCCTGCTGGATACCCTGTGACAGATATACCTTGCTGAATAGGGAGGACTACATATGAGTTTGAAGCGTACCGTAAGAAAGCTGGTGAGCCTTTTGTGCTGTGCCGCCATGCTGATGCCCTGCGTCCCGGCTGCCTATGCCGCCGGCGAGCTTTTTACCGAGGGCTTTGAGGACTATACCGCCGGTGTTATCACTGATGTGCCCCATTGGAAGTCCAACGGAAACAGCACTACGGAGTTCCCTGCTGTGGTCACCGATGTGGCCCATAGCGGCAAGCAGAGCCTGATGCTCAAGGACACCAAGACCGAGGCGAAGGACGGTGCGGTGCAGCTGACTGTGCCATCCAATGTGGTCAAGTGCAGTGGCGCTGCGGGTACAGAAGTGATTGCTTCCGTCTGGTACAAGACCAGCGGTGAGGGCAGCTACCTGTTTCGTCTGACGGCGGGCAGCACCCACAAGGATGTCAAGACGGACAGCAGTACCCAGTGGAAGCGCATCTCCGTTATCAACACCACCGCTAGGGACAACGACAGCCTGCGTGTGTGGCTGGTCAGCTCTGCGGCCAATACCGGCACCGTCTGGTTTGATGACGTGCGGGTAGAGCCGCTGACCCGTGAGCTTGCGGTGAGGTATCTCAACGAGACGGTCGCTCAGACCGAACCTGTGGCGGCGGAGATCACCAAGGTGCTGAACACCAAGGCCTTGGGCATTACTGAGCGTGATAGTGCCATGGATGGCAAGTATGTCAAGCGGCTCCAGACTGTCCGGGCCGAACAGGGGGCAGATCTGACCTTTGAGCAGATTCAGGGTTGTATCAATGACGTCAACCTGACTGCCTTTGCCGAGAGCCTCAAGGGCAGTACCCTTGCTGTGGGCAAGGTGGGGGAGATCGCAGTTCCCAGCCTTGCGCTGCCCGGCGGCGCCACCGCCAAGTGGGTGTCCGTGAGCCCCACGGGTAAAAACATCACCGTCTCCGGCGGCAAGGCCAGCACCGCCGCTATTCCCAACGGCTCCGATGAAACCTATACGCTGACGCTGCGTCTGGCTACTGCCGGTACTGCGGTGGATATTCCCTACACAGTACAGCTGAAAAATGCGGAGAGCTACGATAAAGAAATGGTGGCACAGGCGGCCCAGCAGCTGCGTTCCGCAGGCGTGATCGGCGCTTCCCACACCGGGGCGGTGTCCCTGCCTGCCATTCAAACGCAGGGAGTGACCGTCCAATGGTCTGCCATCAAGTCGGGCAATGCCGGCCGGCTGTCCCTGTCCGGCGGCACCCTGTCGGTCAATGCCCTGCCTGCCGGCACCGCCTTTGACGAGGTCACCGTCAGCGTCAAGCTGACCCATGGCGGGGTGAGCCAGCAGGTAGACTGCATCGTGGTTGTGTATGATCCTGCCTACCGTCTGCTGCTGGGCCTGAACAATCCCGGCTTTGAGTCGGTGAGCGGTGAGCTGCCCACCGACTGGAACGCTTCCAATACCCCTGTTGCTGCTGCATGGATCGAGCTTGCCCCCGGTGTGGCCCGTACCGGCAGCAACGGTGTGCGCATCGTAGATACTACCGTAGGCAACAGCATGGGCGTGCGCTCCCGTCTGGACGGCGTGCCGGCCAAGGTGGGCGTGGACTACGAGGGTACCGGCTGGGCCAAGGGTACGGCTACCTCCGAGCAGGCTGACCGTGCCGGTGCGGCGGGCTATCTGGAGTTCAGCAACGGCACCACCCGCAAGTCCGTGGTGGGCGGCGTCTGCGTGCCCATCAACAGCAGCAGCTGGACCCGGTTTGCCGTGCGCGGCACCGCAACCGATAACCATGTCAGCGTCATGGGCTACAGCTAACAGGCCACCATCTGCGATATGTATGTGGATGACTTCCTGCTTTGGGAGATTACACCTGCCGGAGCCCTTGCCGACATCAACGCCCAGCTCACCGGAAAGGGTGATGCAGCCGTGCTCTACCAGCGCCTGAGCAGCGGCATGCTTAAGCTGACCGGTCTGGTGTCCGCAAATCAGCAGGACTACCTCACCGCCCTGACCGCAAGGCGCGCCTCCAAGGGCAGCGATCTGACCGCTGAGGAGCTGAATGCTGAGATCGCCGTCATCAACGCCAGGGTGACCGAGCGGGATAAGCAGCAGGCTCAGCAGGCGGCCAAGGAGGTGCCGGACACCATTACCCTTACGCAGGCCGGTGCGATCCCGCTGCCTGCGGTTACCGACCGGAGCGTTACTCTGGCCTGGACCGCCAAGACCGGCGACCCCAAGGGCCGCATTACGGTGGAGAGCGGCGGCGCCCGGTTGAGCTGCGTGCCTGCCTTCGGCGAGCAGAACGAAAATGCCACCCTTACCCTCACCGCCACCAAGGGCATGGCCTCGGTCAAGGTGGAGGTAAAGGTAGTCATCAAGGCCATTTCCCGCAACATGCGTGATATGGTGGAGCAGGCCGATCAGCTGTCTGTAGAGTCCTATCTGGACGGGCAGTCGGTCTCCTGTGTCAAGTCTGACCTGAAGTCCCTGCCCTCCGGCCTTGCCGGCGGTATTACCGTCAAGTGGCAGGCTATGGACAGTGCTACCGGCCTGCCCAGCAATGCCATCAGCGCCAACGGCTCTGTTACCCGTCCTGCCTACGGGGAGCCGGACGCTGCGGTGATCCTCTGCGCCACTCTGACCAAGAACGGCGAGTCCATGACCTGTCGGTTCCCCCTCATCGTGGCTTCTCTCGGTGTGGATGATGCCCGCCAGGTTGTTACGGAGAATGTGGACTTTGAGGCTCCGGCACCCAAGGACAAGTGCTCCAACATCACCGGCTGGAACAAACGCCTGAAGTGGGCTGACGGCAAAAACGAGGTGCTCACCTCCTACGCCAACATCGATGTCGCCAATGCTTTCAGTGGCAAGCAGGCCCTGCGCATCACCGCCGACGGCAAGATGGCCAGCGTCCAGAATGAGGCGGTCTTTACCGTGCAGGAGGGCCGTACCTATACACTGGAGACTATGGTCTATGCACAGACCGGCACAGTTGACCCGTGCATCACCCTGCGCTTCTGGAACATGGAGGGCGTGTATACCCAGGTCCACACCGTGCGCTACAAGGATGTGCCCGGACAGTTCGGCAACTGGAAAAACCTGTCCCTCAGCGTTGTGGCCCCTGTGGGCGCTGTGCAGGTGACGGCAGAGCTGGATGGCGGCACCAAGGCCGGTGTGGTTTGGTTTGATGCCGTGCGCCTGCGTGAGTATCCTATCGTTCCCAACGGCAGCTTCACCCTTGGCAAGGCCGGCTGGACCACCAACGGTACTGTGTCCGACAAGCTGACCCTGTCTGCCGGTCAGACCGCCGTGAGCATGGTTCGGGGTGCCGATCGGGGCGTTGCCTACTGGCTAACCCTCACCGCCGACGGCGGCAGGGCCGCCCTGCGCTTTGTGGACAAGGACGGCAAGACCCTTGCTGAATACGGCAGGAACCTGACCAACGGTGCCAACGCCTTTGCTGCCCATGCGCCTGTGGGCACTAAGGGCGTGTGCGTGGTGCTCACCGGCGCTATGACCGCCGACGAGGTGCAGATCCTCCGTGCTCCCTACGGCAACAGTGTGGGTGACGGGGACTTTGAGTCTGATATGGGCACGGCATGGGAGCTGACCAATGCCTCCGTTGCCGCCGGTACCGGACGCTCCGGCGCCGGCCTTACGGTGAGGAACGGCGGACAGGCCGTGTCCGGCGTCATCCCCACCGTGGACGGAAAGACCTATACCTTTACCGCAGATGTGAAGGGTAAGGGTACCATGACGGTTGGGCTATACAACATTGGCCTTTATGGTACCCTGCAAAAGAGCTGGGCGGTGTCCTCTGAAAGTGATGATTGGAACACCATTTCCTGCTCTCTGGATCCCGTGCCTCAGGGCGGCTCTGATCGAAACTTCTATGAGCACGCCTATGTGCGCATTACGCTCACTGGCGAGGCTGTATTTGACCATGTAAAGGTCTACAACCTCACCAAGAGCGTCTCCAATGCCTCTTTTGAGAACATCAACGATGCCGTGTCCGGCTCTTTCCCCTACAGCTGGACGCCCTACGGCGAGGCGGCTGTCTGCGTGGCTAACGGGGAAGGCCAGACTACCGAAGGCCTCAGCGGTCTGGCGGTGCAGACCTTCGGTCAGGGCGGTGTGCGCTCGTCCATGCTCCGTGATATCCGGGGCGGACAGAGCTATGAGGCCACCGTCAAGGCCAAGGGTGCCGGGGCAAAGCTGTCCATTGAGTTTTGGGGCAAGGATTTTGCCAAGCTGGGCAGCCAGTCTGTGACCATCAGCTCTGCGGACTGGAAGCAGTACTCCGTCACGGCCTCCGCCCCCAAGGGTACGGTCTACGCAAGCTTGTCCGTCTGCGGCGAGGGCGCCGGCCTTGTGTATGTAGACCAAGCCGCTCTGTACCCCACGGTGCGCACCATCGGCACCAACGTGCAGCTGTTTTTGGATGATTGGCTTATTGCCGACAGCGCCAATATCCGGCGTACCTTCCACCCCGGTGAAAAGATGGAGCCCATGATGGATCGCCGTTGGTATGGCAGTCAGTTCTGGAACGAGGACAAGCAGATCTACGAGGCATTTAATACCGGCTCGCCCAACTACGCCATGTACTACCACACTTCCAAGGACGGTGTGAACTGGGATGCGGGCGTCATGTGCCACTGCGACCTCACGGAGACGGCCGACTGTATGCCCGGGCCATCTGTGTTCTATGATCGGGATGAGAAGACCTATAAGGCCATTTTCTACGACCATGGCTCGGAGTGGTACGTGCTGTGCACCTCCACCGACGCCATCCACTGGACCACCCGCACGCCCATCCTCAAGGGCTGGGACGTGATCATGGTGGCTTACGATGAGGTCAACGACGAGTACGTGTGTACCTACAAGCTTACTCAGGCCAACGGTCCCGACGGCGTCAAGCAGGAAAAGCGTGTACACAGTACCGCGGTCAGCCGTGACCTGATCCACTGGACCGAAGGCACGCGTGTGTTTAATATCGGCTCCCAGCAGGATGTGGGCGATGACTTTATACGTATCGACAGCTACGGTACCAACATCGATGCTCTGGGCGACAGCTATGTGGGCTTCAACGAGCGCTTTTCTCTGGACGATGCGGACGGCTACGGCGGTCTGATGGACTCCAACCTGCTGTTCTCCCGTGACCTCAGCGAGGACTGGACACGTATCTACGATGCAAACGGCCAAGCCGTCACCGTCATTCCAAGAGGTGCGGCCGGCAGCTGGGACGACGGCCAGACCTATCCCCGTTTCCCTGTGCGCATGGGGGATGAGACCTGGTGGTATTACCACGGCTGGACCGGCGAGCACGGCGTGGCAGGCGTGCCTAAGACCTCTGCGGTCAGCGCCATCAAATGGCGTCTCAACGGCTACATGAGTCTTGATTTCGGTACCAACGCTGCGTTGACTACCAAGCAGTTTATCCTCTCCGGTGACGGAGTTTACCTCAACGCCAAGGGCGAACTGACCGTGGAGCTGCTGGATGCCGGCGGTGCTGTGGCGGCCAACGGTAAGTTCTCCGGTGACAGCGTGGACGGTGCGGTTGTATGGGACAAGAGCATTTTCGGTCAGTTGGGCAAGGCGGTCAGCCTGCGTATCACCGGCTCAGACGCTCAGCTCTATACCATTCAGGTCAAGGGCAGCGTCTTTGGCGACGTGGCCACCGACGCATGGTATCATCAGGCCGTCCACTATGCCGTGTCCAACGGCATTATGAGCGGTTACGGCGGCGGCAAGTTCGGCCCCAACGACACCCTGTCCCGTGCCATGGTGGTGCAGGTCCTCTACAACAAGGAGGGCCAGCCCGGCCTCAACGGCGCCAAGCACACCTTCCCCGACGTGCCTGCCGACCAGTGGTTCAACAACGCTGTGATCTGGGGCTCTCAGAAGGGCGTGGTCAGCGGCTTTGGCGACGGCAAGTTCCGTCCCAACGATGCCGTGACGCTGGAGCAGGTGGCCGTCATCCTCCACAATTACTCCGGCAAGCCCGCTGCAGCCGGTGAGCCTGTCGGCGTGGGCAAGTATGACGACTGGGCGAAGGAGGCCCTCAACTGGGCCGTGACCCAGGGCATTATAAAGAATGTTCCCTTCACCAACGCCACCGAGAACGCCACACGTGCCCAGACCGCTCAGATCCTCAAGAACTTTCTTACCAGATAACAAACAGTAAAGCACGGTGCCGACCTCAATGGGTCGGCACCGTGCTTTTGCAGAAAGAGACCGCCGGCACGCCGGTAGTTTGCACAGGTCTGCCCGGGGCACGCCCCATCCGCAGCGTTCCACCCCCTTGGCTCCCCTGTGTAAGGGGAGCAGTCAGCCCTTTGGGCTGACTGAGGGGTTGTCTTTTACGGTAACAATCCCTCCGTCATTTGCTGGCGCAAATGCCACCTCAGCCCGCAAGGGGCACGCCATATCCGTAGGGGCGGATATTATCCGCCCGACGGCTATGCAGCCTTTACACAAGGGAGGCGTTACAGGGGCTCCGCCCGAAGGGCGGTACCCGCAAGGGGCACGCCCCATCCGTAAGGCTCCGTTTTCGCTAACGGCTGGGCGGTGGGGGATTGTTGCCAACGGCTGGGCGGTACCTGCAAGGCGGACTTTGACAGGAGTCCGGCTGGAGGATATTGCGAGCTTGCCAAATGGGACATAACGATGTCACATTCGGCACGTTCTGCGATTGAAACCGAGATATAATATAGTATAATTATCCTGTATACATATCCCGAATATGTAACGAAATTTGGCATTTATTTCCCAAACGAAGCATTAAACCCCCTTTTTCCACTGTGACGTGGCAGCTTTTCCTGTTCGTTCCCCTGTAATCTAAAGTGCTGAGGCGCACTTAAAAAGTTTGGAGGTTTGAAACACATGAAAAAGCGCATCACATCCCTGTTCCTTGTCCTGTGCATGCTCCTGTCCATGACCATGACGGTTTCTTTCGCCATCGAAGATACCGAAACGGTCACGTACCCGCAGGCATGCACACACACCAGCCATGCCGAAACTGACGGCACTGAGTGGAAGCCCCTTTACAAGACGATGACCGAGGATCTTGCAAAGCGGCAGGAGACCACCCCGACAGATCAGTATTATTGTGTAACTGACGGCAAGTACTATGTCGAACAGGACTTTACCGTGACTGCTCGCATTTATTTGTTCGGTGATGTTACCATCTGTCTGAATGGCAAGACCATTACCGGAAATATTGGCGACACCATGGGTGTGTTTAATCTGTTCGATCCTGCCAGTTCAATAAGCAGCGAATCCTTTGCATACTCCGGCACCAGCACGATCACGACGTTGACTCTTTGTGACCACGATCCGGCCAAGGCCGGCAAGCTCATCGGCCAGGCGACTACGAGCTACCCCAATGGCATTCGGACGAGTAGCAGTAGAACAATAATAAACATGACGGCAGGTACCATTTCCGGCTTCCGCGGTGCCGGCATCAACCTTGCCGGCGGCGGCACCCTCAACCTCGAGGGCGGTACGATCACCGCAAATGGGTCTGTCGGCAGCAGCTCCACTGCTGCAGCTGCCAGTTCCGGTGTTTATATGGCCAAGGGCACTTTTAATTTCTCGGGCGGCTCTATTACCGGCAACAACGGCTACCGGTACGGCGCCGGTGTATATATGCTGGACGGTACGTTCAACATGACCGGCGGCTCCATTGATAACAATACCCTTTCCTATGTCGGAGTAAGCTACGGTACTGGCGTCTATGTCCAGAAAGGAACGTTTAACCTTAAGGGCGGCACCATCAGCGAGAACCACCCGAAAGCTGATGTGACCGGCGTAGATGCCCGCGGTACGGTGTATCTCAGCGACTCGGGTTCTGCCAAATTCAACATGACTGGCGGCACCATTTGCGACAACGAGAGCAACTATGCTGCAGCTATCATGCCCCGAGCGGGATCGGAAGTCAACCTCTCCGGAGGCATCATTACCGGCAACAACGCCACCATGCAGGGCGGCGCCATGTACATTTATGAGACCGCTGCGGTGACCATTTCCGACGGCGCTGCCATCTACGGCAACACTGCATCTTCGGGTCCCAATCTTTACGCTTTCAACGCCACCGATGCGGAGGGCAGTACGCTGAATATCACTGGAGGTCAGATCGGCGTAGCGACAGACAGCACCGGCATCCAATTTGCCAAGGGCAGCAGCCAGACGACTACTCCCGGTGCGTTCATAAGCGGCAACGCCAAGATCGTTGGCTCCACTGCCGGTCTGGACGGCGTGGCGAGCAATATTTATATCAACAATCTGACCGAGGGTGCTATTATCACCACGGACAACATTGCAGCCACCACGGACGATACCGTGTCTGCTGTCAGCAACTATGTGTACCGTCACTCCAGCTATTCTACCACCGCTCCCAGCGGTTACATGAGCAAAAAAGACTTTACCGCTCCCGTTAGCTATAAGCTGGGCGGCGATGTTGAACTGGTCGATAAGGTAAGCCTTACCGCCGCAGGCGAATATGAGATCGATCTCAACGGCTACGACCTGAGCGGTGCTGTTACCCCCTATTTCTCTGTGGCTGACGGCGTGACGCTGACAATCAAGGACAGCTCCGTTGGGGCTGAGGGTCGTATCGTGGGCTTTAAAGACGACCCCAGCTATGAGGGCTTAGTCCTGATCACCTCCGGCGGTCAGTTTGATCTTTACAATGCAACTTTGACCGGTCGTTCCTCTACCATCTACAACGCCGGCGGTGTACGCGTAAATGATGGCGGTACCTTCAACATGTACAGCGGTACAATTACGGACAACTTTGTGCCCGGTTCCGGCGGTGGTGTGCTTGTAAATGCAGGCGGCGTATTCAATATGTACGGTGGTCTCATTACCAATAACCGATCCAACAGCACCGGTTCCGGTGTCTGGAACAATGGTATCATGACGATGTACGGCGGCACGATTGAGGATAACTATACCTCCCATTCTAACGGCGGTCAGGTATTCCTGCAGCGGTCGACCGCTCAGGTTGAGGAGCAAACCGTTGCCGGTGAGCTGAATGTTTCCGGTACTGCGGTCATTGGGGCTGTGACTGTCAACACGGTCAATACTTTCTTGAACATTGCAAATCTGGAAGACGGCGCTGAGATTTTCTCCGCCATGGAAGCCGACAGCGTAGATAACACCGTAAAGACAGAGACCGTGACCGATGGGTATCGCTACACGTACCAGGCCGAGGTTATCTGCCAGCACCCCGAACTCGTACATGTTCCCGCCAACGGCGCTACCTGCACCGAGGCCGGCAACATCGAGTACTGGACCTGCACCTGCGGCAAGTACTTCTCCGACGCTGAGGCTGAGACTGAGATCACTCTGGCTGACACCGTCATCAACGCCGGTCACACCTACGGCGAGCTGATCCCCGCTCAAATTGAGGTCCACACTCAGACCGAGCTGAAGGGCGCTGTGGCTGCCCACTTCTTCTGCGACGTGTGCGACACCTACTTTGACGCCGAGAAGGTCGAGACAACTCTGGAAGACCTGACCGCCGAGGCTCCCGTGCATACCCCCGACATCCCCGCCCCCACCGAGGAGCAGGCTCAGCTTTGTACGGGCTGCGGTCTGGTGATGGCTCCCAAGCTGGATCACACTCACAACCTGACCCATGTTCCTGCCAACGGCGCTACCTGCACCGAGGCCGGCAACATCGAGTACTGGACCTGCACCTGCGGCAAGTGGTATTCCGATGCCGAGGGCAATAGCGAAATCACTGATAAGGAGAGCGTGGTCGTTCCCGCTACCGGTGAGCACACTGAGGTCGTGGTGCCTGGCAAGGCTGCTACCGAGACCGAGACCGGCCTGACCGACGGCACCAAGTGTGACGTGTGTGGCACTCCTATCAAGGCCCAGATCGTCCTGCCCGTCATCACCAAGGACGAGAAGATGGACGTGAAATTCTACAAGGAGAACAACCTTGCGCCCGAACTGGAGGGCTATGTGTTTGCCGGTTGGTATGCCGACGCTGAATACGACGAGGCTCACACCGCTGCTGACGGTGAGGCTTACGCCAAGCTGATCCCCGCTGCTGTTCTGAGCGTTAAGTATCAGCTGTCCAACGATGCCGCTACCAGCGGCAAGGCCAGCCTGCGTCTGGTCTCCACTGTTGACTGCCTGAACTATCGTGAGGTCGGTTTTAAGATCGCTGTGGATGGTGGTGAGTACGTCAAGTACGCCAGCAACACCGTGTTCTCCAAGATCGTTGCCAACGCTGACGGCGTACAGTTTAATGAAACGCCCAGTGTATTTGATCCTGTGTCCAGCTACTTCATCACCTTTACCATTACCGGTATCCCCAGCGAAAGCTACGACACCGAGATCAAGGTCATTCCCTACTGGGTCACTCTGGACGGCACCGAGTACGACGGTGTTGCCAGCGACATGACCATCAACCGGGCCATTGCCATGAATTCCTAAAAAACCAAAAAGGAGGATCAACCATTATGAAGAATCTCTTTGAGACTCCCAGTATAGAGCTGACCAAGTTCAGCGTGGAGGATGTGGTCACTGCCTCCGGCCTGATCGGAAAGGCCGAGGGCGACGGAGACTCCATCGACTTCGATAAGCTGGGACAATAATCACACAGCGAAGCATCGGGCCGACCCATTCGGGTCGGCCCGATTGTTTTTGTATAACGAAAACCATGGGCTATGCCCATGGTTCAAAAAAGGCTATGCCTATGAGTAGTTCCGCCGCAGCGGAAAGCCTCCCCTGTGTAAGGGGAGGTGGCCGAGCAAAGCGAGGACGGAGGGGTTGTGAAGAAAGAAGCGGACAATCCCCCAGCCTCGCATTCGCTCGGCAGCCCCCTTTACACAAGGGGGCCATGCTGAAACCTCACGCCAACCTGCTGGCAGTGGGGCATATATGCAATTGAGATAATATTCGAGAGCCTTCAGGCACAGCCAGCAAAAGCCCCTTATAGGGGCAGACCAGGCCTCCGGTTATACGGGTGG